>CANPXK010000015.1 GCA_947585965.1 uncultured Clostridia bacterium | reverse complement strand
TTGAATTGAACCGCCGTATGCCGAACGGCACGTACGGTGGTGTGAGAGGGCGGAGAAAATCCGCCCTACTCGATTGTACGGAAAAATATTCTCAATTTTTTGATACAATAAAAAGTTTTTTGTATATTGTAAATTTTCATTGAAATATCTTTGTTTGTATGTTATAATAAAATGACTGTAAAATGCAGTGTTTAGGGATGAAATAATTGATTTTGTAAAATTTTTATCATTGTTTGTTGCTGTATGACAACACGTGTGTCTGATGTGCTGTCATAAATGCTTATTTGAAATCGGAGAGTGATAGCAATGAATATTAAAAAGAAAGAAACGGATAAAAAGATCAACGAAAAGGATATGATGAGTGAAAAGAAAAAAACTCGTATTCATAATGCGATAATTATTGCGGCAACTGCTGTTGCGGGAATATTTGTTATAATTTTGTCTTTTTTTCTTATAAGTAATATAATAACCGAAAATTCGATAAGTACAATGGAGGAACTGGCAAACCACGATAAAAAAGCGATAGCTTCAAGCCTCGACAACAGATGGGATACCCTTAACGGTATTGCGCTCAATATAAGACAGGAAAAATGTAAGACAACCGAGGAACTCATGCAGAAGCTAAGCTCATCAAAGCAAATGATAGATTGCATAAGGATAACTCTTTTTGCAGATAACGGAGATACGCTGAACAGCAGCATGAAGCTTTCAAACAGCAAGGCAATGCTGGAGCAGTATAAAAAAGCAGGAGAACGCTTTATATATCGAAGGGATAACCTTGAAGCAAGTGTCGAAGGACGAAGCGAACTGCTTGTTATGGGTATAAAGATAACACCTTTTACGGTTGAGGGAAGAAAATATACGTATCTTGTGTGCAGAATGGATATCAATGCTCTTCAGGATGAGCTTAAGATAGACAGCTACGGCGGCAAGGGATACAGCAGTGTTATTGATAGTGACGGTAACTATATTGTTAAAATTAACAGAAACAGTGACAATGTAAAAGAGAATTTTTATTATGAAGTGACTAATGACGGTCTTCCGGGTTCATATACAACAGAGGAAATACAGAAGCGGATTCAAGATGAGGAAAATTTCTATATCACACATACCCCGAAGGACGGAGAAACCTGTATAATGACATTTACTCCGATGGAAAATGTAAATTGGTATTTTGTGATGTCGGTGCCGATTTCCGTTTTTTGGAGGCAGAGTGCTTCGATAGCGAGTATACTTGCAATTCTTGTTATTATAGTAATATTGATAGGTGTATTTTCCTCAATTATGCTGATACGGAAACGTACAAAAACGCTTGCAACGGAGATACAGCACAGGAAGAAGCTTGCTGAGGCACTTGCACTCGCAGAGCAGGCAAGCAGGGCTAAGACAACCTTCCTCAATAATATGTCGCATGATATACGTACTCCTATGAATTCTATAATCGGCTTTACGGCACTTGCAACAACACATATCGACAATAAGGAAAGAGTCAAGGACTATCTGACGAAGATATCACGTTCATCAAGTCATTTGCTGTCACTTATAAACGATGTTCTGGATATGAGCCGCATAGAGTCGGGTAACGTAACTATTGAGGAAAATACGGAAAATATAGCGGAAATACTTCATAATATCTGCAATATCATTCAGGCGGATATCAAAGCCAAACAGCTTGAGCTTTTTGTGGATACGGTTGATGTAAGCAATGAAAATATATATTGTGACAGACTCAGACTTAATCAGATTCTGCTTAATCTTATATCCAATGCGATGAAATTCACAAATCCCGGAGGAACGGTGTCAATCAGAATTACTCAGAAGCCGTGCAAAAGAGAAGGTTACGGTCTGTATGAGTTCAAGGTAAAAGATACCGGTATAGGAATGAGTCCGGAATATGCCAAAGTTATATTTGAGCCCTTTACAAGAGAACGTACCTCAACGGTGAGCGGAATACAGGGAACGGGTCTTGGAATGGCGATAACAAAGAATATCGTCACTATGATGGGCGGCACGATTAATGTTGAAAGTGAGGTAGGAAAAGGAACTGAATTTACAGTAAATCTGGAGCTAAGACTTCAGGATGAAGTTCAGGAAAATCTGCTTATAGAAGAACTTGAGGGTATTCATGCTCTTGTTGTCGATGACGACCTAAACGCCTGCCAGAGTGTTTCAAAGATGCTTCGTCAGATAGGGATGAAGGCGGATTGGACAATGTACGGCAAGGAGGCGGTTGCACGTACAGTAGAAGCAATGGAAATGGGCGAAAAGTTTGAGGTATATATCATAGACTGGCTCATGCCCGATATGAACGGTATAGAAACAGCACGACAGATACGTAAGGTTGTCGGTGAGGATGCTCCGATTATAATACTTTCCGCATACGATTGGGGAGATATTGAGGATGAAGCAAGAAAGGCGGGAGTAAACGGTTTTGTGAGCAAACCGCTTTTCGTATCCGATCTGCGTACAACACTTCTGAAGGTGTGCGGAAAGGCAGAGGAGCCTCATGCAGAGGAAACGACCGTAAGAAAAGACTTTGTAGGAAAACGTATTCTTCTTGCTGAGGATATAGAGCTTAATCGCGAGATAGCATCGGTGATACTTGAAGAGGCAGGTTTTGATGTGGAGTGTGCGGAAAACGGTCAGGAAGCTCTCGATATGGTTAAGAATTCAAAACCGGGCCGGTATGACCTTATTCTTATGGATATACAGATGCCTGTTATGAACGGATATGACGCAACAAGAGCAATAAGAAAGCTGGAAAATAAAAAACTGGCTGATATTCCGATAGTAGCGATGACCGCTGATACTTTTGTTGAGGATCGTCAGGAGGCAATAGACGCAGGCATGAACGGTCATATCGGAAAGCCTATTGACATTGAATTGCTGATGGATACTCTTTCGGATATTTTTAAGAATAAAGATAAAGAAGGAAAAGATCAATGAAAAAGCTGTTCTGTTTTATTCTGTCAGTGATAATGCTTACAGGAATAGCGACCGGGTGCAGTGATGATGCGGATAAAAAGCCGACGGTCACAATAAACATAAAATTACCCATTATTGCTGTGAATGATGTTATTGACAGTGAAGTAAGGAATTCCTATTCCTTTATTGAAAAGGTATCGGCTGATTTTTGTGATAAATATGAAGATGCGAATGTGACTTTCAATATCAAACAGTACGAAACAGGAAGTGAAGACAAAGAAATTGCCGGAAGCTTTGATACTGATGAAGCAACTGATATCCTGTTTGCAAATTATTTTGATATGTCCACATATATTTACAGCGGAAGAGTTGTTCCGCTTGATGATATGATAACCTCAGATATGAAAGATGATATAAAGCCTCTGTTCTGGGATTTGAGTGAGGTTGACGGAAAAACGTATATGATGCCTTTTTTTGCAAATCAGGATACATTCTGCTATAATAAGGATATGTTCCGCAAGGCGGGGCTGGGTGAGTTTGTATCATCGGAGGATGTCGTACAAAGTTGGACATTGGACGAATGGGAGATTATTCTTAAAAAACTGAGAGATTATCTCCCTGATACTTCATACCCCATGATGATGTATGCGGGAAGCGAGGATGGTGCAATACACATAATGACGCTTTTGCGTAGTCACGGGTGTGAGGTTTTTGATGAAGAGGGATATCTGAATGTGAATAACCCAAAAGGAATTGAAGCTTTGAGTTGGATCAGACAATGTGATGAAAAGGACTATTTCCCTCATAATTCGGAAACATTGGTCATGCTTGACAACTATTCAATGTTTATGAACGGTCAGCTTGGTCTGTATGTGTTGAATTCAGCATATATTCCCGATATGAAGGATGCTGATTTTGAATTGGGGTATGTTAATTTTCCGTCGGAGGACGGTAAGGGTTACAGCAACAGTTATATCACCGGTTTTGAAATATTTGATAACGGTGATCAGGATAAACTAAAGATTTGTAAAGATTTCATCAGATTTATTTATGAGAGTGATTGGCTCGATTATTCGGCGGAAAGTATACCTATAAGCAAAAAGGTATCTGCTAAGTATTCAGACGAGCTGACTGATGTGCAAAAGTATATAAATAATTCTGATACATCGGTAACTTTTACAAAGAATAAACCTGACTGGAAAGGAGTACGCAGCACCTTTTGTCGGTTTATGCAGCATTTGCTGTATGGGGATATGTCTGTTGAAGAAATTGCGGAGCGTATAGACAGTGAATGTAACGAGAGAATTGAGAAAGGCATCGGGAACGCAACATTACACAAATAACGCTGATATACATAATATATTTTGTACTGACAGCGAAATTTGTTGTTGAGAATATTATATAATTAAGAAGGAGATTTTTATGGATTTATTTGATGAATTAACGCATCTGGGGGTCGATGTAAGCGGGGGAGTCAGTCGTCTGGGAGGTAATAAAGCCCTATACAAAAGACTGCTTGGCAGTTTCGTGAAATCAATAAAGGAATATGATATTCAGATTGATTTTGATGAGAATGATTATGATGAGATAATCAAAAAGGCTCATGCCATAAAGGGAATTGCGGGCAACCTTTCAATTACTCCGCTTTATGACGGGTATGCACAGATAGTGAGTTTTTTGCGTAATGCGGAGCCGAGGAATGCAAAAGAGGTGCTCAAAAAGATATTGCCTGTTCAGAACGAAATTACAGCGTGTATTGAGAAGCATTTGAACTGAGCTTGTTTCATTAATTGGGTGTGAGTTAAATGTATAAAGAAAAGACGATTTTGATTGTTGATGATATGGAGATTAATCGCATAATTCTTGCGGAAATCTTCAAGGATAATTATAACATACTGCAAGCGTGTGACGGTGATCAGGCAATAGAAATTATAAACAGCAACCCTGATATTTCTGCAGTTTTGCTGGATCTTATCATGCCCGGAACCGATGGACTCGGTGTTCTGAGGGATATGAAGAAAAGCGGAAGGATTGCGATTGTTCCGGTGTTTCTTATAACTGCCGAGGAAAATGAAAAAACACTTATTGAAGGTTATCATCTCGGTGCTGTCGATGTTATACGTAAGCCGTTTATGGCACACTTCCTGAAGCATAGAATAAATAATATTGTAGAATTGTACGGTCACCGTAACGATCTTGCAAAGATTGTTGAGGAACAGGTTGCACGTCTGAATCATCTCAACCAATCAATGATAGAAATTCTTGCGACGGCAGTGGAGTTCAGGGACTGCGAATCCGGAGAGCACGTTAAACGTATTGCCGGTATGACAAAGGCACTTATGACAGAGGTAAGCAAAAGATACCCCGAGTATTATATGACAGCGGACGAGATCGACAAAATCTCAAAATCCTCAGTTTTGCATGATATCGGAAAGATATCCATACCCGACAGTATTCTGACCAAACCGGGAAAGCTTACTCCCGAGGAATATGAGATAATGAAGCAGCATACCGTCAAGGGTTATGAATTTCTCATGCAGTTTCCGAATATTATTGATGAAAGTACATATAAGTACAGTTGTGATATATGTCGTTATCATCATGAGAGATGGGACGGCAGAGGTTACCCGGACAAACTTAAGGGTGATGAAATTCCGATATGGGCACAGGTCGTATCCGTTGCCGATGTTTATGATGCACTTACAGCCGAAAGAGTGTATAAGAAGCCTTTCAGTCATGAAAAAGCCGTAGATATGATAAAGAACGGAGAATGCGGTCTGTTTAATCCGAAGCTTATTGAGGCATTTGAAGCATTGACACCGGGTTAAGACGGGAATAAGAAAGCAAAACCATATTTACGAGAGATTGTATTTGACTTATTTGTTGTTTTATATCAGTTCGGAGTGTTGTACCTTTTCTTTTACCGTTTGTCTTTATTCTTTATTATCATTATGCACGACTGTAAACAGATATAATAAAACAGACCCGACCGGGATAATGTAAATTGTTCCGGTCGGGTACTTTTATCGTTTTATTACTCTACGCATTATGAAATTCCCGGCCTCAGACGACGCGCCTGAAACATTGGATATATGTTTATATGATGAAATTTATTTTAGTAAAAGTCCGGAGAATGTTTAAAGTGAAAACGTCCGTAATACAGGAATAACCCGCCCTTAGCAATCGGAGCGGGTTATAATGGAGTTCCGTTTGGTTCCGGCCTAATCATTTTCCACATCAACAGCACCCTCGAAATAGGTGAACTTGTCAAAAATATCTATGGGGAGTGAATTTTTGGAAGAAAATTTGATTTTATTTCTGCCTATATTTACGGTATTATTTCTGCTGTTTATAACCACATCAGGCTTAACAATTTCTGAAATATACATATGAGCCGTATCGCCTATATTTACGGTTGTTTTGTCTTGTCGGATTATGCTGATAGCCGAAAGGGAGTGTCCGGATGATATATTAATACTTGTATACCATGATAGGTTGAGTTTGCCTATGGTTACATAGATTTTACCGTCAATATTGCTTCTTACAACAGGTACTGCACGGAATCTGATTTTTTGATTTTTCTTTGTATAGGTGATAATAAAATCCTCTACGGTACATGGCACAGGTTCAACATTAACGAGCTTATTCATTTTGTGTATACTCATATACCAGTAATATATATCCGCAAAAATACAACCGATAACAACAAGTATAATGACAGCTGACCACACGTATTTCAAATAACCGCCGGAACCGCTAAATATGTTAAAAAGGATCATAACAGCCGTAATTACCGACTGTGCTGCGATAATAACAATAAGGGCAGTGATTTTTGATTTTTTTGCATCAAGAATATTTTCGTTTATTCTCATAATCAATATCGTCCTTTTTAGTGTTCCTGTGGGTTTTAGCTTTATATGTCAGAACCTTTGCTACTTTCAGTCTTTCAACTGCATTGAGTATAACGGGAATCAGAATAAGCTCCACACCTGTCAATATAAGTATCTGAGGTATTCGTACAAACAAGTAATCTATATACGGTGTATTATAAAGCAACGACAGCCAGAGTGGAGTAACAAATGCTGAAATTATAAGCTGTGTTATCAAAACCGGGATAAGAATACGTGTAAATGTAATGCTATTTTTCAGAAACAGGCCGAAAATAACACCGACAACCATGGCTGTTATCGTTATCGGCGGATAAAGTGCCCCAACGGGGTGAAATATCCATCCGATAATATCTCCGAGTCCCGCAACGGCGGCAGCACCCGGTGCCCCGTAGAGTCTTGCGGCAATCACAATGGGAATAAATGTCAGTGTGATATTTATTGCTTCTGTTTTGATCGTGCAGTACATGGATATTACGACAAGCATTGCCGAAAGGATTGCGATCGTGGATAGGGTGACGGTTGACTGTCTGATATTTACTTTTCTTTTTTTCATAAAAAAACCTCCTTTTATATAACAGATTCACGCTGTTAATAATAAGGAGAAAAAATCAGCTTAATATCAGATACAGCGGGATGCAATATATGTACCGCAAGAAAATCTTTTCGTTCGTGTGACAACTCCCCGTTCACACGACACTTAACGCACATATATTTACTCTGTCCTATACATTATATAACAATTTTCTCCGCTTGTCAATACCCGAAAAATCAAAAAAATATCATATCAGGTCGGGAATGAAAAAATCCTCAGAAAATAAGAAGGTTTTTAGATTTTTACATTGAAAAAATATATACTTTTGGGTATAATCATTATCGTAATGAAATATGTTTTTACATACATTTTACAATAATATGATAATTGATTTTAAAATAATATGTTATGATTCAGGCGGGAATGAAAAATGCACCTGTCAGGAGAGGGGAACAGTAAGATGATTTTATGTGTTGAGGACGATTCGGCAATTTGCGACCTTATGATATATACGCTCAATTCCGCAGGCTTTGAGGCGAGGGGTGCGGATTGCGGAGAAAAGCTTTTTGAAATACTAAAAACAGTAAAGCCGCAGCTTATAATGCTTGATATAATGCTTCCGGGTGAGGACGGTATAGAAATACTGAAAAAGCTTAAATGCAGCAGTGCGACTGAGGATATTCCCGTCATTATGGCTACTGCAAAGGGAACGGAATACGATAAAGTCAGGGGTCTTGACTTGGGGGCTGATGATTATCTGACAAAGCCTTTCGGAATGATGGAAATGGTTTCCCGTGTCCGTGCTGTTCTCAGACGGACGGAATCAAGGAGTGCCGCTAAGATTTTGCAGCTTGGCAGACTTACGGTAAACACAGGTGAGCATACTGTTTTTGCCGATGGAGAGCGTATACAGCTTACACTCAAGGAATATGAGATTCTTAAGAAATTCATGGAAAACCTCGGTCTTGTTTTTACTCGTGATCAGCTTCTGCAAAGTATATGGGGAGAAAGCTATATCGGTGAAACGAGAACCGTTGATGTTCATATAGGCACACTGCGTACAAAGCTTGGAAAATGCGGAGATTATATAGAGACAGTGCGTGGTGTCGGTTATCGCATGGAGGCGAGATTATGACAAAGCGTATATTCCGTTCGATTTTCCTTGTTGCACTTTGCGTTTTTGCGGCGTCTATCATACTTCTTGTCGGTGTTTTGTATAATTATTTCTCAAATGTACAAAAGGATCGTCTGGAAATGCAGACGGAGCTTGTCGCTCAGGCGGTTTCAAACGAGGGAATAAAATATTTTGACGGACTTGATACCGACATAGTGCGTATAACATGGATAGACAAGGACGGTTCGGTTCTTTATGATAATAAATCAAATTCGGATAAAATGGAAAATCATCTCGAACGTGAGGAAATACAGGCGGCACTCGAAGGCGGTTCGGGGGAGAGTGTCAGGTATTCAAATACCCTGATGGAGATGGCATTTTATTGTGCGAAACGTTTACCGGACGGAACGGTGCTGCGTATGTCAATTTCACAGAATACACTGCCTGTGCTGCTTTTCGGAATGTTTCAGCCTATATGCATGATTTTTGTAATTGCAGTCGTTTTGTCACTTGTGCTTGCCTTCAGATTGTCAAAGCAAATAGTTAAGCCTCTCAATGAGCTTAATCTTGACGAACCTTTGAGCAATGAGGAATATGACGAACTGTCTCCTCTGCTAAGAAGAATAGACACACAGCAAAAGCAGATAAGAAAGCAAAGTGATGAGCTAAGGCAGAAGCAAAGCGAATTTGAAACAGTTACAAAGGGAATGAGCGAGGGTATAATACTCCTCAATCAGAAAATGAATATCCTTGCTGTAAATCCGACTGCTGTACGTATTTTCAAAACAAGCGGTGACTGCATAGGGAAATCCGTATTATCCGTGAGCAGGGACCTTGAGCTTCAATCGGTTCTCCTTAAGGCACAGGAGGGAAAGCACAGCGAAACGGTAACAGCAATAGACGGAGTAAGATATCAGTTTATTGCCAGTCCCGTATGCACTGACGACCCCGTGGCAGGAATTGTGCTATTGATACTTGATGTTACGGAAAAGGAAAAATCCGAGCAAATGAGGCGTGAATTTACTGCCAATGTATCGCATGAGCTTAAAACACCGCTGCACACTATAGCGGGCTCTGCCGAGCTTCTTGAAAACGGTATGGTCAGGGATGAAGACAAGAAGGAGTTTTATAAGCGTATTCATAATGAAGCGCAGCGTATGATAAGTCTTGTTGAGGACATCATACATTTATCACATCTTGACGAAGGTGCGGAGGATATGAAGCGTGAAAATGTTGACCTATATAAGCAGGCGGAGGAAACGGTATGTCTTTTATCCGCAGAGGCGGAAAAGTCGGATATAAGTGTTACGCTTGAGGGACAGTCTGCCATAATATCAGGAATACCTCAGCTTTTACAGAGTATTATATATAATTTGTGCGACAATGCGATAAAGTATAATAAAAGGGGCGGAAGCGTTGATATCAGGGTAGAAGATAAGGGGAGCACGGCAATACTGACGGTTTCCGATACGGGAATAGGAATACCGGAGGAGCACAGGGAAAGAATTTTTGAAAGATTTTACAGAGTTGACAAAAGCCGCTCAAAAGAATTAGGCGGTACGGGACTTGGTCTTTCAATCGTAAAGCACGCCGCAAGGCTGCACAATGCAGAAATTAGTCTTGACAGCAATCCGGGCGGCGGAACGGTTGTTACGGTAACATTTCCGAAAAATGAACAGTCTGATCAAAATTGAATATAAAATGCAGAATGTTGAATTTTATAACGGCAAAACTGTTTAATTCACATTCTGCTTTTGTATAAGTAATGAGTTGCAAATAATACGACACAAAATGTCATGCTTTACAAAAACTTTACAAAAGCATGATATCGGATTTGATGTACATTTGATAATATTAACGCAGATAAATATGAGAGGAAAAGCAGTTTTATGGATATTTTTGATATGCTTACGCTGATAGGCGGGTTATGTCTTTTTTTATTCGGTATGAATACAATGGGGCAGTCCCTTGAACGCAGAGCGGGGGATAAGCTCCGCTCACTTCTCGGAAAGCTCACAACGAATAAGATCGCAGGTCTGCTCACGGGACTTGGCATAACGGCGGTAATACAAAGCTCCTCGGCAACTACTGTCATGGTAGTAGGTTTTGTAAATTCGGGTCTTATGACTCTTAAACAGGCAATAAATGTAATAATGGGAGCAAATATAGGTACAACCGTAACAGCTTGGCTGCTCAGCCTTGCGGGAATAGACAGCGGAAATATATTTATTCAGCTTCTTAAGCCTGCCTCGTTTACTCCTGTTCTTGCACTTATCGGCATAATCTTCAATATGTTTTCAAAAAATGCCAAAAGAAAAGATACAGGTATGATACTGCTTGGTTTTGCAACGCTTATGTTCGGTATGGAAACAATGTCAGGTGCGGTTTCGGGACTTCGTGATGTTCCGGAATTTCAGAACCTTTTCATTATGTTTAAAAACCCGATTTTAGGCGTATTTGCAGGTGCCCTCCTTACGGCAATTATACAGTCAAGCTCTGCATCTGTCGGAATATTACAGGCACTTGCGGTCACAGGGCAGATATCCTACGGTGCGGCTGTTCCTATTATAATGGGTCAGAATATAGGAACTTGCGTAACGGCATTGATTTCCGCAGTGGGAGCAAATAAAAATGCAAAGCGTGCTGCTTTGGTGCATTTGTCATTCAACGTTATAGGCTCTGCCGTATGGCTTACAATATTTTGCATATTCAGTGCAATAACAAATCCGATTATACTTAACGAATCCGCCGCACTTTTCGGTATTGCGGTTATCCATTCTATTTTTAACATATTGTGTACTTTGCTTATGCTTCCGCTTTCGGGGGTACTTGAAAAGCTTGTTGTCAAGCTTATACCTGATACAAAAAATCCCGAAAATGCCGCAGAGCTGGACGAACGTCTGCTTATGACGCCGCCTATTGCACTCGAACGCTGCCGTGAGGTAACGGTTGATATGGCAAACATAGCCGTAAGTGCACTAAATATGTCACTTGACTCGCTTTATGCCTACACACCGGAGATTGCATCAGATATCCGTGAAATGGAGGAAAAAACCGACCATTATGAGGATATACTCGGAACATATCTTGTACGGCTGAGTACAAGACAGATAAGTGAGGACGACAGTGCCGAAGCGGCAAAGCTTTTGAAAATGATAGGGGATTTTGAGCGTATAGCGGATCATGCGGTAAATATAGTTGAATCGGCGGAGGAGATGAGAGAAAAGGATCTGAGCTTTTCACCGGAAGCCGCCGCAGAGCTTGAGGTTCTGTCAAAGGCAGTCAGAGAAATACTTGACTTATCCCTTACATCCTTTACAGACGATGACCTTGACTCGTCGGCACTTGTCGAGCCGCTTGAAGAGGTTATAGACAATCTCAAGGAGCAGATGAGGACAAGACATATCATGCGGCTGCAGCGCAGGGGATGTTCGATTGACGCAGGCTTCATATGGTCGGATCTTCTGACAAACCTTGAGCGTACATCCGATCATTGCTCTAATATAGCAGGCTGTGTTACGGATATGGCACAGCATAATATGAATATCCACGAATCCCTCCGTGAAAGTCGTGAGGACAGCAGATTTTTCCGTGAGAGATTTAAAGATTACACACAGAAATATATGTTATCAGCGGTTTAAAAATAATATTATTCCAAAATGTAAAAAGAGCCATATCCTCTGAAAAAGCTTAAGTTTTATTGGGATTATCGGATCCGGCAAAAAAATAATAAACATGGGAAATTTTATTTGTTATAACACAATATCCGGCAGAAAAAATATCCCACATGATAGGTTTCAATGATATTTGTACACGGAATATTCATATTTTTTGTACATTATTGCTATGTTGGTGACACTTTTTCTTAGCATTTTAACGTTTTTTAAAAAAGTTGTATAAAATATTAGAAAATGCGTGACATTTCAATTTTTTTGTTATATAATATAACCACAGGGTTGTTTAAGGTATATTTAATAACGCTTAACTGAAATTTATTTATCAAAGAAGGAGGAGGATATCAATGTACAGCATGATATCTTACTGGTTGAAGTTTTACAGACATGAGTGTGGACTTACTCAGCAGCAGGTTGCCGACAGACTGAAGATTGAGAGATCTACATATACGTATTACGAAACCGGAAAAACAAAACCCGATATTAACACACTTATCAAAATAGCAAAGGTTTATGGTATTAATTACCAGAAGCTCCTTGAGGGCGTTGAGGAAGAGCTTGAGGCAGCAGTAGCCGAGATTCATTCCGGTCCCGAGGACGACGAAACTTACAAGTATCGTACCCACGCTACAACGAAGTATGAGGTTGAGTTGCTTTTTGTAGTTCGTAACCTCAATCCGAAGCAGAGAAAAGAAGTTATGAATCTTGCTAAAGATTTTGTAAGAAAGGCAGAAAAAGAAGCTTAATATTAGTATACACTAATACAACCTGTTGAATTAGTGCGTTTGTGGTGTTATCGGCAGATATCATAAGCGATGCATTTACAATTTATCCGACGATATCGGCGAAGATCGATGTTGTCGGATTTTTTGGTTTATAACAAAACGGACAGCCGTAAGCCTTTCAGCTTTAGCTGTCCGTTTTGTTATTTTCTGTAAATTGATATAATGAAGCCATGCATTGACTGAAATGTTGAAGCATATTATAGAATAACGGGACCGAATCTGTCATCCGGATACTCAACAGCCTTTATTTTCCCTGTTTTTTCATTGATTTCAATTATGGAATAATTCTTTGTGAAGCCGACAGAGCCGGGGTTAAGGACAAGCATACCGCTTTCAACGGTTGTAAGCTGTTTGTGAGTATGTCCGAAAACAACAATATCGCTCCCGTTTTGCCTGCCGAGATTGACAATTCTTTCGATTCCCTGCTTTACGCCGAAGAGATGACCGTGTGTCATGAATATTTTTTTCCCGGCAAGCTCAATAGTGAGAAAGTTTGGTTCGCTGCAATACCAGTCGTTATTTCCGCAGACGGAATAAAGAGCCTTGTCATTATATCCCGACAGAGCGGCATTAATATCACGGCATCCATCGCCGCAGAATAAAACAACATCAGCACTCCGGTGTTTCCTCAGTGCATCTTTCATAGCTGCGACATCTCCGTGACTGTCGGAAAAAACAAGAATTTTCATAACGTACCTCCGTAAGAAATTTTATAACAGACTTAACATTTTTTTAAATTCAGACATATTTCGATAAGGGTGGTGATTTTTATGAACAGTAAGGATGCGGATAAGCTTTTTGAGAAACTGTCGCCGGATCAGCAAAAAAAGGTTAAGAATATATTGGCTGACAAGGCACAGACCGAAAGGATATTAAAAACACCCCAGGCACAGGCTTTGCTAAAAAAACTGATGGGAGAGAACAAAAATGGCTGATATAATGGAAGCCGTAAATTCAATTTTAAGCGATCCATCGGCAATGGAACAGGTAAAGGCACTTGGCGGTATGCTCGGGATAGGGGACAGTGAGGGAAATAAATCCGCGACACCTGTGCAAACACCGCATCAGACTGCCGCATCAGATACCATAACCTCACTTCTGTCCTCACTTGGGAATAATAATAACAGCGCGGTTAAGGCGGTAAATGCTCAGCAGAGTATTCCGAACGGAAATATGCCGAGTCCCGAAATGTTGGGTATGATAATGAAATTTGCACCGATTTTAAGTTCAATGAACGAGGAAAACGACAGTACACGACTGCTTAATGCCTTAAAGCCGTTTTTAAGTGAGAAAAGACAGAGACGGGTTGAGCAGTCCGTAAAGCTGCTCGGGATAATAAAAATCCTGCCGATGGTCAAGGAAATAGGATTATTTTAATATTGACTTATGACTGTGGTGAGGTGACTGAGATTTGGATAAGAAAGAATTTAACAGAATGAAAAGTGAGGCGGAAAAGAGGATGAAAGAAATTTATTCCGGATCTCAGTCGGAGCCGCAGGAGCAGGACAAAGCGGTTGAATCGGACAAGCCGTCCCCGCCGCCGACTCGGAAGCAGGAGAGTACAGTAAACAGTATCATTAACACTCTTTTCAAAGATAAAGATAAAACCGTAATACTTGCATTATTGCTGCTTCTGATGGACGACAGGGATGGCAAAACCGATTACAGTATGCTTCTTGCACTAATATACATCCTGTTGGACTGATTGGAATATTGCTTAAAAGAACAGCCGCGACTCCTACGGTTACCGTTTTTTGAAAAGGAATCGACTTCTTAACGCAGTTCAGCCGGCACCCCGCAAATGACAAACTTATCACTTGTTCATCAAGTAAATTAACGGTCGAGCCATAGATTAATTTATTTGAGTGAATTAGTTACGGATTGACCGTGCCGGCACCGGCGGGGTGCCCCCGCTGTCATGTTCGCGATTTCGCTCACTTGCGTTCGCTTTGATTGTTGTGGAGGGCAGTCTGTTTCCGCGATAGGTAGTTTGCCTGTCGGAATGGGGTAGAGAGTGTCGAGAGCGGCTCTCCGGAGCCGCTCTGCAAGCGGGGAGCCCCCGCAGGCAATTCGCGGTTTCGCTCACTGCGTTCGCTTTGTTTTTTGTTGAGGGCAGTCTGTTTCCGCGATAATTAGTTTGCCTGACGGTGTGAGGAAGAAAGTGTCGAGAGCAGCTCTCTTGAGCTGCTCCGCAACTACAAATGACAAACTTATCACTTGTTCATCAAGTAAATTGACGGTCGAGTCATAGATTAATTTATTTGAGTAAATTAGTTACGAATTGACAGCGGGGGCACCCCGCATATGACAAACTTATCACTTGTTCATCTGGTAAATTAATGGTCGAGCCATAGATTAATTTATTTGAGTGAATTAGTTACGGATTGACCGTGCCGGCACGGCACTGTCCGTTGCCTTCGATTATGTATTTCATTGAGGTGAGCTCAAAAAGTCCCATGGGACCCCTTGCATGGAGCTTCTGCGTTGATATACCGATTTCAGCACCAAGACCGAACATTCCGCCGTCTGTGAAACGTGTTGAGGAATTTACATATACAGCCGCCGCATCAACCTGATCCTTGAAAATATTTGCGTTTCTATAATTATCTGTGACAATACACTCGCTGTGTCCCGTGGAATATTTTGCAATGTGCGACAACGCTTCGTCTATGTCCTTGACAACCTTGACAGCAAGAATATAATCATTGTATTCGGTATCCCAGTCAATCTCCATAGCGGGTACAACACTGTCACCGAGTATTTTTCTTGTCCGCTCACAGCCCCTCAGCTCAACATTCTTTTCGTCAAGCCTTTCCTTTATGACAGGAAGGGCTTTTTCCGCAATCTTTTCATGCACAAGTATGGTCTCTATTGCATTACATACGGAAGGACGTGAGGTTTTGGCATTATAGATTATATCAGCCGCCATATCCGTATCTGCATATTCATCAACATAAACATGACAGTTGCCCGCACCTGTTTCAATAACGGGAACCTTTGCATTTTCCACAACAGCACGTATAAGACCCTTTCCTCCGCGCGGTATAAGTACGTCAAGATAATCCGTGAGAGCCATAAGCTCGGCGGAGGACTGACGTGTCGTGTCCTCGATAAGCTGAATACAGTTTCTGTCAAGACCTACGCTCTCTATAGCATCACGCATGATATCGGCAATACATTTATTTGAATTGATTGCTTCCTTGCCGCCCCTGAGTATAACAGCATTTCCGCTTTTCAAACAAAGCACAGCCGCATCTGCCGTAACATTGGGACGAGCCTCAAATATAATGCCGATAACACCGAGCGGAACACGCACTTTTGTAATTTTAAGACCGTTCGGTCGTGTTCCGCCGGATATAACCGTACCGATAGGGTCGGGGAGTGCGACAACCTCCATAACGCTGTCGGAAATACCCTTGATTCTGCTTTCACTGAGCATAAGTCTGTCGAGTAATGAAGCGGAAAGACCGTTTTCTCTGCCGTTATCAAGATCAACCTTGTTTGCCTTAATAATCCTTTCGGCATTATCACAAAGTGCCTTGGCTATTGCCGCCAGTGCATCATTTTTTTTCTGCTCACCTGCCGAAGCAAGAGTTCTCGAAGCTGTTTTTGCCTTAGCTCCCATTTCTTCAATAACTGTCATAGTCACAAACCTCCGTCGTTTTAAGATTTATAATGATATAAGGATATCCTGCTTACATTATAGGCGGCGACCACGGGCTCTGCCTTTGGAATCCGCAAGCATTTAAAAAGGCGCCGTCTGCCCGCCGTGAGTTCTGCTAAATCTTGCCCTCTTCGGCTATGAACATTGTACCTATTTGTTCGCCGTTAAGAAGCTTGTATATATACTCGGGATCGTCACCCCTCATAACACAGGTGTTGATTCCCGCAGCAGTTGCCGCAGCCGCGGCCGTGATCTTAGTCGCCATTCCTCCTGTTCCCCTGTTGGAAACAGAACCGCCCGCCATCCTGCGGATTTCTTCGTCAATGTGATAAACAGTGCTTATCTTCTTTGCATCAGGATCATTGCGCGGATCTGTTTCATAAAGACCGTCTATGTCCGTAAGAATTATCAAAAGATCCGCTCCCACAAGATCCGCAACAATAGCGGAAAGATTATCGTTATCCCCGAAATTCGCCCCGATAAGCTCGTCTGTCGCAACTGTGTCATTTTCATTTACAATCGGGATTATGCCCATTTCAAGCAGCGTCTGAAATGTATTGACGACGTTCTGCTTTGAAAATTCATTAAGCACAATATCCTTTGTAAGAAGTATTTGTGCAACATAATTGTTATATTCTCCGAAAAACTTATCATACAAAAACATAAGCTCACACTGTCCGACTGCGGCAAGAGCCTGCTTATAGCGTGTTTCCTTGGGGCGTTCGCTGAGCTTGAGCTTTCCTACTCCTACACCGATAGCACCCGAGCTTACAAGTATAATCTGTTTTCCACTGTTATGCAGATCACTGAGAACCTTGCATAGCTTTTCAAGGTTTCTGAGATTGACCCTGCCGTTTTCATATGTCAGGGTAGATGTTCCAACCTTTAAAACAATTCTTCTTGATTGAAAAGTATTCATATAATTTCTCCGTTTTTTCTGAATTATTCCACATACATAATACTACTTTTCCAAGATATCGTCAAGTAATTTCAATGCATATTAAAATTATTCGTTACCCGCCTTAAAATTGTAAATCGGCTTTATGATCTCGTCTATTTCAACGGTATCCTTTATGTTTCCTGTAATATCATCCATTGATTTATATGCCATGGGTGCTTCATCAATAGTTGAACGACTTACAGAAGTGGTATAAATGCCCTCCATCTGCTTTTTAAATTCCGAAAGAGTCAGAGTTTCCTTTGCTTCACCACGAGTCATAATTCTTCCGGCACCGTGGGGGGCGGAACAGTTCCAGTCGGCATTGCCCTTTCCCGTACAGACAAGACTTCCGTCCCTCATGTTTATGGGGATAAGCAGTACTTCTCCCTTTTTTGCTGAAACGGCACCCTTTCGGAGAATCATACTATCCGTATCAATATAGTTGTGTACGGTAGTAAAGCAGTCCTCAACATGAAAGCCCATTTCTTTGATAATTTCGTCCATCATGGTCTTGCGGTTAAGCATGGCAAATTCCTGAATAATCTTCATATCGTGTATATACTGCTCAAAAAGCTCACCCTCAGTGTATGCGAGCTCTTTGGGTACAGATGTACGCTTTGTTGAAGTGAGCTTTTTAAGCTCCTTTTGAATCTGCTTTTCCTTGCCCTCGGCTTTAAGCTTAGCAATAAGCTCATTGATTTCATCCTGCGAGCACTGATTAAGCATTCTATAAGCCGTATTCTGATAATAGCTTGCTACCTCAAGACCGAGATGCCTCGAGCCTGAGTGAATTACAACATAGATTGAACCATCCTCGCCCCTGTCAACCTCAATAAAATGATTGCCTCCGCCGAGAGTACCAAGGCTTTTTTCTGCTTTTATTATATCAATATGGTCAAAGCAATAAAGCTCAAAAAGTCTTGTTTTTTCAATGAATCGGTGTGGCTTTGATCGTATTGAAAATCCGGAGGGAATTTTCGCACGGATAACCTTGTCAAGCTTTTGAGGCTCAATGAATTTTTCCTTAAGTTTTACGGTTTCCATTCCGCATCCTATATCTACCCCGACAAGGTTAGGCACAGCCTTATCTGTTATGGTCATGGTTGTACCGATTGTACATCCTGCACCTGCGTGGACAACAGGCATAATTCTTATCCGCTGTCCCTCAGACATAGGCTGGTTGAGCAGATTGATAATCTGAGAGATTGCATTTTGATCAATGACATCGGTAAATACCTTTGCTTCGTTATATTTTCCGTTTAAAGTAATCATTAGTTTGTTTCTCCTTTTGTTAATTGAATGATTTTTTAATGAAATTTGCCTGTACAAAGAAAACGCACCCCTGCTAAAAAACAGAAGTGCGTAAATTACACATATGAAATTTTCTGTAAAATCCGCCCGAAAAGCTACGGGCAGATACAGTTATTAACGTGTATTTACCATATACAGGCAAATTTCATGCTTCTGTTTTGATATTATGTTGTATTGTGTTGGTCGATTTATATATTTTATCGTCATGAAATTCACCTGCTTTCTTTAAAATATGTCTTATGATAGCTTATTTTTACGGATTTGTCAAGCATTAATTGAAATTTTATTATTTTTTTATTAAGTGTTATTTTGCACTAATAACGGTTATACTAAAACATAGAAAAGTGGGGGTTATTAAAATGATAAATGTTGTAATATGCGGTGACTGCGGAGAAAAAACACTTACAAGGGCTGTTGTGAATGCCTGCACCAAATACGGCGGTGCACTTGTCTGTGACGGTGATAAGATATACAGCACAGAAAAAGAACCGAAATATCTTGTTTTCAGTATGTGTACACTTGCGGATTTATATTTGCCGGACAGTATAGTGGTTCTCGGTAAGGCACTTATGCAGATACAGAAGTGTATAAAGCTCGATAATACCGTATGTGTGCTTGATACCGATAATAATGCCGCAATAGAGTTATTGGGGGGTTCCGACGCACTTGCGGTAGGTTGTTCCATGTCGGAGCATGATACACTTACAGTTTCCGGCAACATTGACGAAAATACTTCACTTGTAAGCCTGAGAAGGAATCTTCGGACGTCGTCGGGGGTAATTGAACCACAGGATTTTATTGTCAAGACGGACAGTTCGTTTCCGATTTATCCGAGGCTTGCCGCCGCTTCCGTCCTTCTCCTCGGAGGTACAGACAGCACGGACGGTTTTCAATTCTGAAATTAATTACCGTAATAAAATAAGTATTTATCCGTTTTATACAAATTATAATGCTGTAATAACAAAAAATAATTATATTCGCACTCAAATTTATAATAGCAAGTTAATTTATTGACAAAACCGTATTTAACCTAAATAGGCAAGAAGTCCCCCGCTTCTAAAGCGGTGGGATGTTTTTTGTTGACTGTCAGATAATGTTATGCTATACTTAAAATAAGAGGAGATGTGAGCCATGGGAAAGAAACTGTTTGATTATGTAATTGGGAACCCGCCGTATCAGGAGGATACGCAGGGTACATCTGATAAGCCGGTATATAATTATTTTATGGACGCTGCATATACGGTTGCAGATAAAGTTGAATTGATAACACCTGCTCGCTTCTTGTTCAATGCAGGAAAAACGCCGAAAGACTGGAATCAAAAAATGCTGAATGATGAACATTTTAAAGTTCTGTATTATGAACAAGATAGTAGTAAAGTATTTTCAAATACAGATATCAAAGGTGGTGTGGCTATTAGTTACAGAGATTCTACAACGGATTTTGGAGCAATTGAAGTATTTACACATTCCGACGAATTAAAATCGCTGAAGATGAAAGTTAGTGGGCAAGAATCGCTTTGTGAATTGGTTTATGCTCCGGAAAGCTATAAATTTTCAAAAAAGATACATGAGGAAATTCCAAATTTTAGGAGCTATTTAAGTCAAGGACATAGTTTTGACCTTACAACAAATATCTTTGATAAATTGTTGAATATAGCTTTTTTTGAAGAAAAACCGACCGATGGAAAAGAATATATCCAAATTTATGGAAGAAAAAATAACAATAGGGTTTTTATGTACATTCAAAAAGATTATATTAACCCACATGAAAATCTTTTGAAGTGGAAAGTTTTTTTACCAAAGTCTAACGGTTCAGGAGCAATTGGTGAAGTGTTAAGCACGCCGCTCTGCGGCACGCCGCTCTGCGGACATACGCAATCATTTATTAGCATTGGTTCATTTGAAACTGAATCAGAAGCAACTGCTTGTTTGAAATATATCAAAACAAAATTTGCAAGGGCTTGTTTGGGAATACTTAAAATTACACAGGATAATAAAAAAAGAACATGGAAATACGTCCCCCTCCAAGACTTCACCGAAAAATCGGACATTGATTGGAGCAAGTCTGTTGCCGACATAGACAGGCAGCTTTACCAAAAATACGGTCTTACGCAGGAAGAAATAGACTTTATCGAAACCCATGTAAAGGAGATGGCATAATGGCAGCGATTCAGATTAAAACAACCTCAAAGGTCGTTCCGAAGTGCTATGCATATACTACTCCCGGTGTGCCTGCCTATGACGGTTGGACAAAAATCCGTGGGACACACGGGGATAGCTCGCTTATGCTTAGTACACCGGTACTATAGAACGAGAACCAAGCCTGCCGGGGAGGATGTCACAGTTTAAAATATATGATAATACGGAAAGGACGGTAATTATATGGAGGAGATTATAGAGAAAAATACTAACGAGGATCAGCCGATTATTGAATTTAAAAATGTAAGTAAGGTTTATACACTATATAAAGACAGCAAACAGCAATTCATTGCACTTTTTGTTAAATCAAAAAAATTTAAAAAGCATAAGGCACTGGACGGGGTTAATTTTAAAATCAATAAGGGGGAATCCGTCGCAATTATAGGAAAAAACGGTGCCGGAAAATCCACAGTGCTTAAAATGATAACCGGGGTTGCATTTCCGACAAGCGGAGAGGTTATGGTAAAGGGACGGGTTGCAGCACTGCTTGAGCTTACGGCGGGTTTTGTTCCGGATATGACCGGAAGGGAAAATATCAGCTTTAAATGCTATGTGCTTGGTCTTGGAGATGCCGAGATAAAGGAAATAGAGCAAAAGGTAATAGATTTTGCCGATCTTGGGGAATATATTGACCAACCTGTACGTACATATTCGTCCGGTATGAAGATGCGTCTGGGTTTTGCCATAAATATCAACATGAATCCGGATATTCTTGTCATAGACGAAGCACTGAGCGTCGGAGATGCGGCATTCAAGAAAAAATGCAAAAATAAAATACGAGAGATGATAAAAAGAAATATAACGGTATTGTATGTAAGTCACGGGAAGGATATCCGTGAAATATGCGACAGATGCATTTATCTTCAAAAGGGTCAGGTTATTTTTGACGGTTCCATGGATGAAACACTTGAAAAATATCCCGAATTTGCGAAATAATAATTTGTGGTACTGATACAATATTTGTTTTTGTAATATTTTGCTGAATTTGTTCATAAGCTGTAACGGTGATGCGTTTGAAAAAGTTTTTTCCGCTTATCGGTACAGCTGTTATTTTTGGATTTGGTACTGTGCTTTATATGGCATATCCGCTTTCCGATAGGGCGGCATGGAGCTATATTGTATCAAGTGTAAATTTTTCCGCTTGGGAGCTTTATAAGCCGTTCGGATATTCCTATATTTTTTTCATAATTATAGAGCTTTCGTACCTCCGTCCGGTGCTGCTGAAATTCCTCGGAGCCAAGCTTATAGGAATGTATGTACTTTGTGCCGCAATTTTATCGGGGGCAATGCTTTGCCGTTTTTTTCCCGCGGATGTACCGGTTTCTCAGCTTGCTGCCGCAGCATCAGGCGTAATCCTTGCACAGACAGTCGGATACAAGCTTTATGCTTCAAATTTCAAAACGGATTATTTGATAATTCCGCTGATTGTTTCACTCTGCGGTATGATATTTCTTTTGATAATGCTTTCGTTTTATCCTCCGCATTGGGGAATTTTTTATGATTTTTATTCGGGCGGTTTCGGACGGTATGTGTAATTTATATTATTTATTATAATAAATTAATCAAAATAAAAAATGAAATTATTGAGTTTAAAGAAGCTCAGGTATATTATAGGTAACAGTAATATTAAAAAATTCAGTAAAACAGAGGGATAAATCAGGTTCTGTTTTTTGCGGCGGAAGTATATTACTTTTTGGTTATACAATGCGTAAATGTTGAAAACTTGGTTAAAAACGTGGAAAATTAGTTAATTGAATGTTGAAAACTCGGTGGAAAAGTTGAGAATATCGGGATTTTACGTATGTTAAAACGGTTAAATTACTTTCAACAGGGTAAAAAATTAAATTTTTGATACCAAAAAAATAACAATTTGTAATATTCTGTATGTCAAGCAGTAATTTGAATAAATTTTATATTTTTTTCCGTTATTGGTTCATTATTGGCAGAATATTGTTTTGTTTTTTGTAAATCGTCTTGAAATTAATATGTGATAATGTTAAAATATGAGAGGGTGATTTGTTATGGGAAATGAAAAAATTGATAAAAATATAAACAATGGGGTTATAAAATATTTCGGACTCGGAATACGTGTGATTGTTGTTGTAATTTCACTGATTATGATATATTGGTATCTGGATTCACGTTTTATCGGTTTCGGCAATATCATCGGTATACCGTTTTTTCTTATAACGTCGGGCTGTGCGGTATTTTATAGTTACATAAGAAAATTTATATCAAAACTCCGGAAAAGGAAGGGCGGGAAGGTTTTAGTGAATATTGTTTTGGTGCTTATCGGACTTTTTCTTATATATGTTGTATGTGCCCTCGGACTTATGTTCTATGGTTCCGGTAAAGCTCCTGAAAAAGATTCGACAGTTGTTGTACTTGGCTGTGAAGTCAGGGGAGAAGAACCGAGTCAAGCACTTAAAAACCGCCTTGATTCCGCATATCGGTATCTTGCCGAAAATCCCGATGCTAAGGCAGTGCTTTCCGGGGGACGGGGAGATAATGAAGATATAAGTGAAGCTGAATGTATGTACAGATATCTTAAGGGTAGGGGTATAGCTGAGGAAAGGCTTTATAAGGAGGATAAATCCTCGACAACTTATGAAAATATAAAATTTACAAGGGAAATTATTAAGGACAAAGGTCTTAGTGGGAATATAGCTATAGTAACGGATTGGTATCATGAATACAGAGCGTCGCTTATAGCAAAAAGACAGGGAGTTGAAAATGTAGGGGCAGTTGCGGCGCCTACACAGACGTATCTCACGGCTAATCTTGTTACAAGAGAAATATTTGCTCTCGGCAAGGAATTGATATTCGGATGATTTAAAACGTTCGATTATTTTTGAAGTCCATATATTGCTTTTTACTTGTAAAACAGAATAAATCAGGTTATCCGGGAAAGCATCGTCAAGGCGGTGCTTTTTCTATCAGGATAAAGCGGAATTAATACAAAACCGGTCGTGTGATAAAAAAGTAATTGTTGACAATTAAAAATAAGTATGATAGAATACAAACGGTTAGTTGCCTCTAATTATAATTGGCGGCTTTTTATAACTGTTGACGGTTAGTTATATCTAATTCATAAAATGTTTAAGTGTTAAACGGAGGTATTGTTATGTTAAAAATTACGGTTAAAATTGATGGTATGATGTGCGGAATGTGTGAAGCACATATCAATGATGCTATTCATAGTAATTTTTCGGTGAAAAAGGTAAAATCATCACACAGCAAGGGAAAAACGGAAATAATTACCGAAAATTCACTCGATGAGGATAAGCTCAGGGAAGTAATAAAGCAAACGGGTTATACGGTTGCAGGGATACAATATGAACCCTATGAGAAAAAAGGCTTGTTTCGCAGATGAGAAGGCTGAGATATGCGGGAAATGATGATAATTTTAATATACTCTCTTTATGTAAATTTATAAGGGGAGTATAGTCTTATATCAGTAAATATTTATTGACTTTATCGGATTATTTAAGTACAATAAACATATAGGAAAAATATTTTTGATGAGGAAAAAATGAATAATGAGAAAATACTTTACGGAACTGCAAACAGGGCAAAATTAAATCTTATGAGGAATGTTACGGCACCTCTCAATATTGATATTATCTGCCTTGATGATTTGAAACAGCCCCTTCCCGAAATTGTGGAGAACAAATCCTATTGAAAATGCGGAGATAAAGGCAAGGGTATACTACAAGGCATTTTCCATGCCGGTGTTTTCTTGTGACAGCGGTTTATATTTTGACGGTCTTGAGGAAGCCTTGCAGCCCGGTACATATGTCCGCAGAGTCAACGGCAGAGAATTGACGGATGAGGAAATGCTTGTTTATTATTCCATGCTTGCAAGGAAAAACGGGAATAAGCTTATCGCAAGATACAGAAATGCAATATTTCTGATTTTTGATGAAAATACCTGTTTTTCAAGCATGGATATATCAATAGCAAGCGAACCGTTTATTTTGACAAGCGTTCCACATAAAAAAAGGGTAAAAGGCTTTCCGCTTGATTCTTTATCATTGGATATCCAAACAGGAAAATACTATTATGACCTGACGGAGAGAACAACAATACATGATAATATGGATATCGGTTTGAGAGAATTTTTTGAAAATGCCCTTTCGGGATTGAATTAATTGAAACAGATGTTCTGACAAATAGAAAAACACAGAGGAGCAGGATAAACAATGTTTGATACAGAAAAATTGAAATGGACAAGGGAACCGTTATCATTTTCTATAACGGATAATCGTATTGAGATAATAACCCTTCCGCATACGGATTTGTGGCAGCGTACATATTATCATTTCAGAAATGATAATGCGCCTGTTTTACAGATGAGTACAAATGAGAAATATTTTTCATTTACCGTAAAGACGGAATTTGAAAGTAAGCACCGTTTTGACCAGTGCGGCGTAGTAATGTATCTTGACAGCGAAAATTGGCTTAAAGCATCAATCGAGTATGAAAATGATGATTTTCAGCACCTCGGAAGTGTTGTAACAAATAATGGTTACTCCGATTGGGCAACCGCTGCAATAGATGCATCCGTCAAATCTATGTGGTATCGCCTGAGCCGCAGAGAGGATGATTTTTGTATAGAATGTTCCGAAGACGGCATGAATTTCCGACAAATGCGTATCTGCCATATGTCGGAAGCAGGTGGGGAGATATCTTTTGGCATTTATGCGTGCAGTCCGGAGGAATCGTCTTTCAGAGCTGTATTTACGGAAATGGATATCACGGAATGTAAATGGCTCGCTCACGACGGTCAGAAGCCGGATGATAATTGATAAATGCTGCGTGCTGACGCTGTCAATTTCTGATTACTTCGATCGGGTTAAAAGGTTTGTTATTTAAGCTTGCGGAGTGGCTCGTTAGAGCCACTCCCGACACTGTACCGGTTTGTTTCGACAGGCGTTAGATTTGCCGTATAAAAGTATCTTCACTATTCAAGGCGAAAAGTTAATACGATTACAGGGGCTTTCTCCGCCGAAAATGCGGACATGGGAACGGCGGCTCGTTGCTTAAGAAATGTTACACTTTATCAAAAATAATGTGCTTATTATCATATAAGCAAAGAAGAAGGATACAAGACCTAAAATCACGGCAGGAAATACGGCAACGGCTGCAAAGCTTGTTGCAATGCCGAGAAGACCCGTGAAAATCGAGCCGAATATACCGAATAACAATCCGCCGAGATAACAGCGTGTGCATTTAGCCGCCTTGCAGTTATCCTCCGCTGTGAATGAGAAAATTAACAGCGTTAAAAGAAGTACAAGTCCCGTTATGAGAGCAACCCACGCAATGAAGCCGACAGTTGTGATAAGAGAAAAGACAAATAGCAGAACAGCGGCGGTCGTAAATAAAAGTCCGCCGATTATGCTTACAAGAATCATAATTCCGTTCATGCACGGGCTTTGCTTCTTTTCGGACATACCGCAGCCGCAGCCGTCATAATTACAAATCATATTATTCACTCCATATAAAATATTTCACTACTATATGTGAATAATCGCAGAGTTACGGGAAGATTATACATCAGTTGCTTTTAACTGCCGGGCAGTCATGCTGCATACTGCAATTATCCACAAACCTGTTATCTTCCCAACAATGACTGCCGTTTACTTCATTATATTCATATTCTGTAAATTTGTTCTTTGTAGTAAAAGTCAGATAATTTACTGCACTGTTTACTTTTTTAAAAAACGGGTGTATAATTAAGAAAAAACATTACAGTGAGGAAAGATATAGCAATGGGAGATAAGTTAGGAAGAAATGACCCTTGTTGGTGCGGAAGCGGAAAGAAATATAAGAAATGCCATGAGGAATTTGACGAAAAAATAGCATATATAAAAAGTCAGGGACATGAGGTGCCCGACCACAGCATAATAAAAACACCCGAACAAATATTAAAAATCAAGGAAAGTGCAAAAATAAACATTGCTGTCCTTGATTATGTAGCGGAAAATATAAAGGCAGGTATGAGCACGGAGGAAATTGACAGGCTTGTATCGCAAAAAACAGCGGAGCTTGGAGGAATACCTGCACCGCTTAATTATCAGGGATATCCGAAAAGTGTGTGTACATCAATAAATGAAGTGGTTTGCCATGGTATTCCGTCGAGTGATATAATACTTAAGGACGGGGATATCATAAATGTAGATTGCAGTACGATATATAACGGATATTTTTCCGATTCGTCAAGAATGTTCTGTATAGGAAATGTAAGCGAAGAAAAAAGAAAACTGGTGGATACCGTTAAGGAATGTGTGGAAGCAGGTCTTGAAAAGGTAAAGCCATGGAGCTTTCTCGGAGATATGGGACAAGCTGTGAATGAATACGCTATGAAAAACGGCTACAGTGTTGTCCGTGAAATAGGCGGGCACGGAGTGGGTCTTGAATTTCATGAGGATCCGTGGGTGAGTTATGTTTCTAAAGCGGGAGAGGAAATGCTTCTTGTGCCGGGCATGATATTCACAATCGAGCCTATGGTAAATATGGGTACGGCAAAGGTATTTTGCGACAAAAAGGACAACTGGACAATTTATACTGCGGACAAAAAGCCGTCCGCACAATGGGAAATTATGGTGCTCGTTACCGAGGACGGTCACGAGGTTCTTGCATACTGAGGATTTTTATTGTGCGGGGGTAGTCGCTATGGATTTTATATGCTTAAATAAATCTGATGAAAATGCAATCGCAGAGATGTCAGCTTTGGCATCGGCGATCGTAAAGGAGCATTTTGACCCGATAATCGGCAGCAGACAAAACGATTATATGATAGAAAAATTTCAATCTGTGAAATCAATAAAGCAGCAGCTGTCCGAGGGGTATGTGTATTATTTTATATACCTTGATGATACAGCGATAGGTTTTCTTACATATCGTCTTGAGGAGGACTGCCTGTATCTGAGTAAATTTTATCTTGATAAGGAATACAGGGGCAAAGGTTTTTCAAAAGAAATGCTTAGCTTTGTCAAAAGTGCGGCAATTGAGAACGGACTGAAAAGGATAAGGCTTAATGTCAATAAAAATAATAATGCAATATATGCATATGAAAAATTAGGATTTAAAAGGACAGGCACACAGAAAAAGGACATCGGTAGCGGATTTTTCATGGACGATTATATTTATGAATATTCTGATATCCGATAACATTGGTATGAGGAGCTTTTTATGCTTAATGAAAATGAGAAAACAGAACCGCTCGGAAACGGGATGAGGATAATAGTATCGGATGAGCATAAACTCTGGACGGATACGGTACTTCTTGCAAGCTTTTCCGCCCCGAAGAGAAAAGATAATGCCTGCGACCTTGGGAGCGGATGCGGATCTATACCGCTGATATGGCTCAGGAATGACTCGCTCAGTCATGTGACTGCTGTGGAAATACAGGAAAAAGCCTGCTCAATGCTTGAAAGGAGCATAAAGCTCAATAACCTTGAGGGAAAAATTGATGTTATAAACAGCGACCTGAGGGAGCTTGACGGTAAGCTTAAGGCGGGGTCGTATGACCTTGTTGTTTGCAACCCGCCGTATAAGGCGGAGGGGGCAGGGATTAAAAGTAAAAATACCGCACAGCTTATAGCAAGACATGAGAGTATGTGTACCGTTGACGATATAGCTGCCGCCGCATCAAGACTGCTTAATTTTTCGGGCAGACTTTGTATGTGTCAGCGACCCGAAAGGCTCAGCGATGTTATTTGTACAATGAGAAAATATGATATAGAACCCAAAAGGCTTCGTTTTGTTCAGCAGCGACCTGCAAAAGCACCAAAGCTTTTTCTTATCGAGGGAAAAAGGGGAGGTCGTCCCGGGGGACTTGTTGTTGAGCCGGTACTGTTTATCGAGGACGAAAACAGGGATTTTTCACAAGAAATGATTAATATTTACGGGGCATATAAGGAGGAATATATATGAGCGGAAAGCTTTATGTTGTCGGGACCCCGATAGGGAATTTATCCGACTTTTCGCCCCGTGCGATAGAGACGCTGAAAACGGTTGATTTTATAGCAGCCGAAGATACAAGGGTAACGATCAAGCTTTTGAAATGCTTTGATATACATACACCTATGCTGAGCTACCATAAATTCAATACCATAGAGCGTGGAGAGGAAATATGTCAGCGTGTGCTTGACGGAGAGGACTGTGCTATTGTAACGGATGCGGGAATGCCGTGTATATCGGATCCCGGGGAAGCCTTGGTTGCAAAGTGTGCGGAGTGTGGTATTCCGGTATGCGTTGTACCGGGGCCGACAGCACTTGCAAGTGCCGTTGCAATATCGGGACTTCCCACAGGAAGATTTACATTCGAGGGATTTCTGAGTGTTAATAAGGTCGGCAGGCTGGAGCATCTTAATTCCCTTGTAAACGAGCAGCGTACAATGATTTTCTATGAAGCACCGCATAAGCTTCCGAACACATTAAAAGATATGTATAAGGTGTTAGGGAACCGAAGGATTTCAATTGTGCGTGAGCTTACAAAAATACATGAGGAGGTTATTCGGACGACACTTTCCGAGGCGGCTGAAAGATATGCGGACGGCAGTGTCAAAGGAGAGGTGGTTCTTATAATCGAGGGTGCAAAGCCGGAGGATAAGCCCATAGAGACATTGGAGGAGGCGGTGGAGCTTGCTTCCCGTTCCGTGGAAAACGGAATGTCGGTATCGGCAGCGGCAAAGGAGGCGGCCGCACTGACCGGCTATAAAAAGAGTGAAATATACAAGGAATTGATTTCAAGAAATTGAATAATGCTTTGGCATATAGGACAGGAGGAATATGATTATGGATATAATACTTGCATCTGCATCACCGAGAAGAAAAAAGCTTCTTTCAATGCTATACGGCGATTACCGCGTAATACCGTCGGATATACGAGAACTGGTGCCGAGAGATCTTGAGGTGGAAAAATGCCCTGAGTACCTTGCCCGTGAAAAGGCGGAGTCTATATCTCATGGCAGAGAAAAATCTCTTGTCATAGGCTGTGACACATCGGTTATCTGTGAGGGTAAAATGCTTAATAAACCGAGGGATACCAATGATGCAAGAATTATGATGAATATGCTTTCCGGAACCGTACACAGAGTTATAACAGGCTGCTGTCTTTGCTATATGGGGCTGAGTTATACGTTTTCCGTGTCTACAGACGTGGAATTCTATGAGCTTTCCGAGCAGGAGATCGAGGAATATATTGTGACATCGGAGCCGTATGACAAGGCAGGAGGATACGGTATACAGGGCAGGGGAGCCGTATTTGTAAAGGGAATAAACGGGGATTATTATAATGTTGTAGGACTCCCTGTTGCAAGACTCAAGAGAGAAATTGACAGATTTCTTACAAGTGAGGAAATTATCCGTCTTGTAAAACCGGCTCAGTAATTATATGGAGATATTATGAAATGGTTAAGGCATCTTAAAACAATAAATCATCATAAATGGCTTGTTATGAAGCTTTGCTTTAAGGTCGGGTTATACAGGCAGGGACTTCTTCATGATTTATCGAAATATTCCCCGACAGAATTTTTGGTGGGTGCCAAGTATTATCAGGGAACGAGAAGTCCGAATACCGCCGAGCATGAGGCAATTGGACTCAGTACCGCATGGCTACACCATAAAGGCAGAAATAAGCATCATCTTGAATACTGGATAGATTACAGTCTTTCCGAGGATCACAGTATGGAGGGCATGAAAATGCCTGTAAAATATGTCGTGGAGATGTTTTGCGACAGAGTGGCAGCGTCAAAGAATTACAGGGGAGATGAATATACGGATTCGGATGCCTATGACTATTACATGAAATCAAGGTCGCATTATATAATTCACCCGGAAACGGATGAGCTTTTGCATAGGCTTCTGCTCATGCTGAAAAATGAAGGAGAAGAAAAGACCTTAGGCTATATCAGGACAGATATTCTTAAAAATAAAAGAACAGAGCCACGCCGCTGAAACAGTGACGTGGCTCTGCTTAAAATTCGTCATCATTTGTATCATAACCGAGATAATCGTCATAATAATTATATTCATCAATTTTTTCATTATCGGTCATTCCGTTTGAGGAAAAATTCAGATATTCACCGCTTGTATCAAAATCATCCCTGAGGTCTGCAAAATCGCTGTTATGTGGAAACATTAATCCCTTTGTATATTTTTTGCGTTTTTTCATATTATCAACCCCCTTGTTGATAATATGCCCTGAAAAATAAAAATTATTAAAAATTTTCCGGTTGATTATCCTTCAAAGCTTTTGATATCCTCAAGTCTGTATGGTGTTTGCTGATATACGTAATAATTCAGCCAGTTGGAATAAAGTATTGTTGCATAGCTTCTCCAACTCAGAGAGGGAAGGGCACGCGGATCATTTCCGGGAAAATAATTATAAGGCAGCTCGGGATTTATACCCTTGTTTCTGTCACGGAAATATTCATTTGCAAGAGTATTCCTGTCATATTCCGCATGACCCGATATAAAGAATTGCCTGCCGTTTTTATTTGCCACAATAGCAACTCCGGCTATATTTGAGGAGGCAAGTATTTCAAGCTCCTCATGTTTGCGTATTTCGGAACGGTGATTTCCCGTATACCTTGAATGGGGAATAAGTATTTTGTCATCAAAGCCTCTCATAAGCGGATGAAAGCTGTTCATGATACGGTGTACATATACACCGGAGAGCTTCTCGTCAAGCTTATATTTCGGTATACCGTAGTGATAATAAAGTCCTGCCTGTGAACCCCAGCAGATATGGAAGGTGCTGTAGACATTATGCTTTGACCATTCCATTATATCGCAAAGCTCGTCCCAATAGTCTACATCCTCAAATTCGAGCAGTTCGACAGGTGCGCCTGTTATAATCATACCATCGTAATAATTATCCCTTACCTCGTCAAAGGTTTTATAGAATGTCGTAAGATGGTCGAGGGGTGCATTTTTTGAAATATGTGTGGCGGTGCGCAAAAGCTCAATATCCACCTGAAGAGGAGTGTTTCCTAAAAGTCGGAGGAGCTGGGTTTCCGTTTCAATTTTTGTCGGCATCAGGTTAAGTATTATGATTTTAAGCGGTCGTATATCCTGTGTCATTGCACGTTCATGTGTCATAACAAATATATTTTCCGATTCGAGCTGTTTATATGCAGGGAGTTCGCTGTTTTCTATCTTTATCGGCATAGTACATTACACTTCTTTCATTACTGATAGGCTGCAGTAAACAATTATAACACATATTAACCTGAAATTCAACTTTCGGAAATTTTTTCTTTTTAAGTTGGAAAATGCACACATTTTCATAAAAACAAACCGCTTCCGTAAAAGCGGTTAATCTTTACTTTATATTTTATGCGCTTGAAACAACAATCAGTTTCAGGAAATGTCAAATTCCTTTGATAAAAAGCAAGTCCTTTTTCATGGTAAGACCTTGCGGGTAAAAATAGAGTTTTATTCTATTGTAATTTCTTTTCCTATAAAAACCGCTTTGGAATTTCCCGCGTGTCCGATTTCACAGGTTTTTGCTATAGGCAAGGATTTATCCGTTATATCAACTACCATATCCTCTACCGTCGGTATTGTTGAATGTTTTTCCATATTTGTAAATGTGCCGAGAATTATGCCGTTGATTTTATCGAAAGCGCCGAGCTGCTTAAGCTGAGCGAGATAAGTACGTATTTTAGCCTCATCTCCGCTAAGTGCCTCAAGAAGCAGTATTTTTCCGTAAAGCCCGGGAAAATATTCCGTACCCGCAAGCTTGAGAAAGCACCGGATATTCCCGCCGACAACGATACCTTTCATGCCGTCACCGTTAAGCATATTGTATTTTACATCAAATAAATCATTGTTGTTGCCTTTAAAATAATCACATATTCGCTTTTGTTGTAAATCACCACATGGACCTATGATATTTCTTATTTGATATAAAATACCTGCCTTGCCCGTCTTTGCATATATTGCATTGATAAGTACCGTGAGGTCACTGTATCCCCAAAATACGGATTCGGATTTACTTATGATATTATAGTCAAGATAGGGTAGGAGCTCATTACAAATATCCCCGCCCGATATGTCAAAAATATTGGATATACCCGACCCGAAAAGCTCCGCAAGCTCTTCCGCCCTGCTTTTGGCTGATGCAGAGGAAATGGTATTGCCATAGGAATAAATAAATTTTCCTGTTTTTACATCAGAGAATATATTATGAAGTTTATACTTAAGCAGTTGTATATCTTCCGTTTCTGTTTTTTTAATGCCGTTTGAACAGCATACAATCGCACAGGTTGAATTTATAGCCACAAATACATCACTCCAAAGATATAAGTCTATGGAATAATATATCATATAGGGATTAAGATATCAATGCTTAATAATTTACCGATGCGGGTTACCACCTGAAAAAATCAGCAATACCCTCAAATATTTCCACTATTTTGAATTTTACCGTATATTTATCACTTTCGGTTACGATTTCCGTTTCGCCGTCACTCAGAACCGAGCCTATATTTTTCTGTGCTGACGGTACACATACCGCGGGATACAGCACACACCACCAGTTATGTCCTTCACCCTTTCCGATAACAATGCGCAGTGCATCATATTTTCCGGCGGGTAGAGTGAAATCATCATATACTCTTGTGTCAAAGCTCATATTGGTGACATATGCATCAACCGCATAATCATATCCGTATTTTTTAACCACCTCTTGCGCTTTAGCCCTGATACTGTCTATATTTCTGCTCGCCGCATCCATGGATTCTTCCTTTGTTTTGCAGTCGGCAAACAGCTTTTCAGTGTATGTTGTTATCTCATCCCGTACTTTTAATTTAAGACTCTGGTCCTCTTCACTGTCGGAATTTGCAATAATGTGAAGCCTGAATACTCTATCCTCGATATCCTCACAGGCACCGCTGAATCCCGTTATGGAAAGAATACAGGATATAACAACCGCACAGCAAAAGGCTTTGAAAAAGATTTTCATAATATTTTCCCTCCGTTCGTTTGTAACGTGATTATTGGCAGGAAATTTCTGGTTTATACACAGCGCTTATCCGAAAAATCCGGGCTTTATGAACAAATGTATTAAAAATATAAATTCGGGAATACTGTTAAAAAATGTACTCCGGAGGTATGGAATGGATATTGTAAAAGTAATACTGACATCTTTGCTATCGGTCGTTTCTTTGTTTATTATAGCAAAGCTTATAGGTCATAAGCAGATATCACAGCTTGATTTTTTTGATTATATCACAGGAATAACAATAGGCTCTGTCGCAGCGGAGCTTGCAACAGAGCTTGAATCGCCGTGGAAGCCCCTTATAGCCATGATAATTTACGGCTTATGCTCTATAATTCTGAGTTTTGTTGCGAGCAAATTTCAGAAGAGCAGAAAATATATAAACGGTACACCGACCATAATAATGGATAACGGAAAGATTTACCGTGAGAACATGAAAAAAGCAAAGCTTGAACTCAGTGAATTTATGCTTATGTGCAGACAGGCAGGTTATTTTAATATTAACGACATTCAGACGGCTGTATTTGAGCATAACGGAAAACTGTCCGTTTTGCCTGTCAGTGATAAGCGTCCGATGAACCCGAGTGATATGGATGTCAAAGTAAAACCTGAATATATACAGACAGAAATAATTATGGATGGTAAAATTCTTCATGAAAACCTGAAGCGGAGAGGTCTGGATATGACATGGCTCAATAAACAGCTTGAAAAGCAGGGATATCATAAGGCAAGCGAAATCTTTCTCGGGGTATGCGACAGAGACAACACACTTTACCTTTTTGAAGATAAGAAATAATGCGGTGATTGATTTGCCGGAAAAGTACGGATTCTTCATTTTTGTTGTATAAATCTATCAATATTATTTTGCAAAACTATTTACAAAGTGTTTAAAACATGATAGAATAATAATGATATACATTTTACGAAATGGAGATGGTACGAATGCAGAATGAGTATTTGCTACAAAATGAAAATTTTTTTAATGTTACGGATGAATTGAGAGAACTCAGTGCTCTATGTCAGAAAAACGGCACTATTGACAAGCAGCTTTATTCAAAATATGATGTTAAGCGTGGACTGAGAGATATTAACGGCAAAGGCGTTCTTGCAGGTCTTACTGAGATCTCGGAAATTTGTTCTTCTGTTAATGTAGACGGAGAAAACAGGCCGTGCGATGGCAAGCTTTATTACAGGGGCATTGATGTTGAGGATATAGTAAAGGGATTTATAGACGATGAGCGTTTTGGCTTTGAAGAGGTTGTATATCTGCTTCTCTTCGGTGAGCTGCCGGATAAGAAACAGCTTAAGAGGATAAAGGAGCTTCTTGCAACATACCGTAATCTGCCTCAGTCTTTTCCAAGGGATATCATATTAAAGGCACCGAGTACCGATATGATGAACGGACTTGCAAGGAGTGTTCTTACTCTTTATTCCTACGACCCGAACCCTGATGATGTATCCATACCTAATGTACTCCGCCAGTGCCTTCAGCTTATAGCACTTTTCCCTGTGCTTTCCGTGTATTGCTACAGGGCATACAGTCATTATTATCTGAGGGACAGTCTGTTTATTCATGCACCCGATCCTAAGCTTTCCACAGCGGAAAATATTTTGTATATGCTGAGGGATGATTCAAAATATACAGCGCTCGAAGCCAGACTGCTCGATATGTCACTTGTACTTCATGCCGAGCATGGCGGCGGAAACAACTCCAGCTTTACTACTCATGTTGTATCCTCATCGGGTACGGATACATATTCTGCCATTGCTGCCGCTTTAGGCTCACTCAAGGGTCCGAAGCACGGAGGTGCAAATATCAAGGTTGTCAAGATGTTTGATGATATGCAGCAAAACATCTCCGACTATAACGATGAGGAAGAGGTAAGGGCATACCTTAAAAGAATACTTCACGGCGAGGCCTTCGACAAAGCCGGTCTTATATACGGCATGGGTCATGCGGTATATTCGATTTCCGACCCGAGGGCGAGGGTATTTAAGAAATTCGTTGAAAAGCTGTCCGAAGAAAAGGGAAGAACAAGGGAATTTCGCCTGTATTCACTTGTAGAAAAGCTTGCACCGGAGGTAATTGCGGAGGAAAGAAAGATCTATAAGGGTGTCAGTGCAAATGTTGATTTCTACAGTGGATTTGTATACAGTATGCTTGACCTGCCCACACAGCTATACACTCCGATTTTCGCAATCGCAAGAATAGCCGGATGGTCTGCTCACAGAATTGAGGAGCTTGTAAATCCGAGTAAAATCATACGTCCGGCATATATGAATGTACACGGAAGAATACCCTATACCCCGCTCGAAGATCGTTGATGTGATGATTTGCGATTTGGCGTGCTGAGATACATAAGTGGAGTTTATTACGTGCAGACGGGCTTCTGCCGGTAATGATAAACTTATAGTATGTTGAAAGCCCCTTATGAGGTTTTTTCATACTGACATAACCACGGGTACATATGTCATAGAGGTTGTTGTATTTTTTCTGAATTTATATCTGTTGTTTACCGGATAAGATTTATGTAAATAAAAGTAACAACGGGGTCACCCTATTGCAAGGCGACCCCGTTGTTGCGTTTTCATATCTGTTCGGTCAATTACCTGATGTCGTCAGAAAAGTAATAATGACTGAAATCATCCGGATACCCCCGAAAATTCACTCTGCTGAACGGAAACATAGTCTGAGGATGCAGTATTGTTCCCGGAACCATTTTCTTTTGATGCAATAAATTTCCGGATAGATTTTGCATTATAATCAAGAGGGGATTCATTTACACTTCCGGAGGAATATATCTTGATAAGATTTGGTTTATTGTTTTTATATACCACACCGTAAAGGGTAGCTGTATCCTCCGCGTATTCATTTTCTTCAATTGAAAATTCCACATCTTTTATCTTATTAACCATATCATACAATGTTGACATATCGTTTTCGGAAATAAAGGCTTCACCTTTGAGATCTTTAATTTTTTTCTCAACCTTGGCGAGTATTTCCTCGTGTGTTAGTGAAGTCTCACCTGAAAAGTCAAAATCATAGCGAAGCCCGCTTCTATCAATAACATATCCTCCCGATCTTTTTCCTCTGTTATATGTGTCAATGATTTTTATAAAGACGATCTCCGGGGCTGTATCTTCATCCGAGTCATTTGATGTACTTTGTGAGCTGTTATTTTTGCCCGACCCGACCTGGTTACTGATATCTGTCTTGACCGACATAAGAGTACCTCCTATCACCAGTGCGGCCACAATGAATCCTATGGTGATGAAGATAAGCTGTTTCATTTTATTCATAAATTCCACCTCGATTTCATAAAAATGTCAACCCCTGAACAGGTGCGGAGCTTCCGAAGGCAAGTCAGCCGAGCGGTGACTTTGCTGTACGTATGCCATAAATACGTTACAATCATCGATTATATATTATCAGAAATTTACCGATATGTCAATGCCGCCGCTCAGTATCAGGACTGTACGGATTTATCTCCAGTATTTGCTGTCAAGAGTTCTGAACTGTATTGATTCAAAAATATGCTCCCTTTTTATAACCTCACAATTATCCATATCTGCAATTGTTCTTGCTACCTTGAGTATTCTGTCATAGGCTCTTCCGGAGAGTCCCATTTTGTCAAAAGAGCTTTCAAGGGTGCTTCTTGCACTGTCATCCATAGGACAGACTTCATTCAGCAGCCCGGGCGTTATTGCGGCATTACATAATATACCTGTTCCCCTGAAACGTTCGGTCTGAATTTTCCTTACCCGGTCAACACGTTTTTTGATTTCTGCGGAGGATTCGGATTTTTCGGAGGAAGAAATTTCTCCGAATTCGAGCGGAGGAACTTCTACGTGTATGTCAAGTCTGTCCAGAAGAGGTCCCGATACTCTTGACAGATACTGGCTCACAGCTTTTTGTGAGCAGGTGCATTTTTTTGTCGGGTGTCCGAAATATCCGCAGGGACAGGGATTCATTGCCGCAATTATCATAATTGAACACGGATAGGTCAGTGTTGCATTTACTCTTGATATTGTCACTGTACCGTCCTCGATAGGTTGACGAAGAATTTCCATTGTGTTTCTGTTGAATTCGGGAAGCTCGTCCAGAAACAATACCCCGTTATGTGCAAGTGATATTTCACCCGGATGGGGTATTGAGCCGCCTCCGGTAAGTCCGGCTGCGGAAACGGTATGATGCGGACTTCTGAACGGGCGTTCGGTTACAAGTGAGGTGTTATGTGGAATAATGCCGGCGATGGAATGAATTTTAGAGGTTTCTATCATTTCCTCAAATGTCATATCCGGGAGTATCGTTGGCATTCTTTTTGCAAGCATGGATTTACCCGTTCCGGGACTTCCGATAAGAAGTACATTATGTCCGCCGCAGGCGGCTATTTCGAGTGCCCGTTTCGCTTCAAACTGACCTTTTACATCGGCAAAATCCAAACCGGTAAAAATTTTTTCGTTTGTATTCTGCACGGGCAGCGAAGGAGGAATCGGTCTTTTTCCCTTAAGGTGAAGCATAAGCTGTCCTATATTTTTGACAGGTATAACATCAAGACCCTTGACAACGGCACCCTCCCTTGCATTGGTGTCAGGTACGTAAAAGGTTTTGCAGCCTCTTTTTTTCGCTTCAATCGCCATCGGCAGAACTCCGTCAACAGAGCGAACCTCGCCGCCGAGTGACAGCTCGCCGATAAAAGCGGAATTTTCAGTGTCAAAGCTGACGGCACCGCTTGCAAGAAGAAGTGAAATTAATATGGGCAGATCATATATTGAGCCGATTTTTTTGATATCGGCCGGTGCGAGATTTATTATAATCTTATTTTTCGGAAATTCAAATCCACAGTTACATATAGCCGCACGTACTCTGTCCCTTGCTTCCTTAATTGATGCATCGGGAAGACCTACGATGTCAAACGAGGGAATTCCTTTGGAGATATCGGTTTCAACGCTGACCGGGAAAGCATCAATTCCGAAAAGTCCCATACTTTTTAAGTTGACTACCATTTCTTTACTCCTTGAAATATGCTCATTAAGATGAAAACACAGTATCTTCATTACTTTGTTTATATAATTATATAACACGTTTTATTTTGCTGCAACGACTAATTTACAATTATTTTATATATTGGTAAAATTCGACAGATTATTTTATGCTTTTTTGGTATAATTTACATTATAAAATGTGTATGGAAAGTGTATTATAAATTATAAAAAAGCAAATCTGTGAAAATGTACAAGGATTACTGTGTATTTTGTATAGATATACCAAAAAATGAAACACATTTTACTTTATCTATAAAAATTTGTTGACATATAAAAAAAAATAGTGTATTATTAATGGGTACAGATGTCTAAGAGGTGTATAAATGCAGGAGGTTGGATTTCAGAGTGATTACGGGCAGCTCAGTGATGAGGAGCTTGTGGCTCTGTATAAACAAGGAGTTCAGGATGCATTCGGAGAATTGTCCGTGCGTTATATTGTTGTCATAAGGAACAGATCTGCGGGTTTATACAATATGGGTGTGGAAGCCGAGGATCTTTTTCAGGAAGGTCTTATCGCTCTGCATACTGCCGTGACAACCTACAGGGAGGATGATGGAGCTTCTTTCTGTACGTATGCATCTAAATGCATAAGGAATCGTTTGATTTCTGCTGTCAGAAAGGTCAATAATAATAAAAACAGGATTAACAATATTGCTGTATCTCTCGACTGTCAGAGTGATAATCAGTGCGACCCTATGACCGATCCGGAAAGGGTGCTGATGGCTGATGAGGAAGTGAGGGAGCTTCTGGAGCTTGCACATGATAATCTTTCCGATATGGAGATGAGGGTGTTGGCTTTATATATTGACGGGAAGAGCTATGATGAAATTTCCGGAGAGCTTGGTATTCCTGTGAAATCTTGCGACAATGCTATGCAGAGAGTCAGAAAAAAGCTTAGAGAGCTGTACAGATAAGCTTATTGAATATGCCCGTGTAGCTTATAGAGAGCGTTGACTTAATTCAAAGGTGACGGTGCAAATCCGTCCGTAGGGCGAAAAACTTTTAATACCAAAGCGAGGTAAAACAAATGTACGAGGATAAGACATTAGTTTGTAAGGAATGTGGCAATGAGTTTGTATTTACTGCCGGAGAGCAGGAGTTCTATGCTTCAAAAGGATTTGAGAATGAGCCTCAGAGATGCAAGAGTTGCCGTGATGCAAGAAAGAACAGTATAAGAGGCAACCGTGAGATGTTCACGGGAGTTTGTGCGGCCTGTGGCAAGGAAGCGGTAGTTCCTTTCAAACCACGTGATGATCGCCCGATATATTGCAGTGAATGTTTCGCAAAGATGAGGGAAGAGCAGGCTTGATCCTGTTTTACAATTCGGAACAATACGGTCGTGTCGTTCGGCATGACCGTTTTTTCGTATGACGGGCATACCAATGCTCTGTGGTGAAAGTCCACCGAGACGTAGTTACCGACGAACTCAAAAGCGA
>CANPXK010000014.1 GCA_947585965.1 uncultured Clostridia bacterium | reverse complement strand
GGCGTGCCGCCGCTGTCAATCCGTAATTAGTTTTCTCAGGCAAATCAGTTTATGGCTCGACCGTTAATTTACTCGATTAATAAGTGATAAGTTTGTCATTTGTAGATGCGGAGCGGCGTGCCGCCGCTGTCAATCCGTAATTAGTTTTCTCAGGCAAATCAGTTTATGGCTCGACCGTTAATTTACTCGATGAACAAGAGATAAGTTTGTCATTTGCGGATGCGGAAAGCCTCTCAAGAGGCTTTCCCGACACTTTCTACCCCACACCGACAGGCAAACTACCTATCGCGGAAACAGACTGCCCTCCACTACAAACAAAGCGAACGCAGTGAGCGAAACCGCGAATTGCCTGCGGGGGCACCCCCGCCCGCCGCTGTCAATCCGTAATTAGTTTTCTCAGGCAAATCAGTTTATGGCTCGACCGTTAATTTACTCGATGAACAAGAGATGAGTATGTCATATTAGAAATATATTAAAAAACATAGGTCAAGTCCTGAAAAAGACTTGACCCATAATTTTTCTTGTCTTCTTATTGTAACTTCCTCACGGTGGAGCGGCGTGCCGGCACTGTCAATCCGTAACTAATTTACTCAGGTCAACCGGTTATATGGCTCGACCATAAATTTACTCGATTAAACAAAGTGATAAGTTTGTCATTTGCGGATGCGGAAAGCCTCGCAAGAGGCTTTCTCGACACTTTCTACCCCACACCGACAGGCAAACTACCTATCGCGGAAACAGACTGCCCTCCACTATAAACAAAGCGAACGCAGTGAGCGACCCCGCGAACATGACAGCGGCGGCACGCCGCTATTTTAGTTTCTTTTTTTTGTTGAAGTAAACTGCTGTAAGTACTCCTGCTGCCACAAGCGTAAGCGTAAACGAACAACATAAAGCAATAACTACCTTCATAACATCAGGCTTTTCGGTTATCTTCAATTTTTCATAACTGTATATAACATATATCGGTACATCAGTATATGAACCGTCTGCATTTGAAGTTACACCAATAAACTTCATGTTCTCAAACTGTTCCTTTTCGGTCTGATATTCGTTCCCTTCTCTTCCGTTAAGCACGGAAGAAGCAAGTAATTTCCCGTTTTCATCAAGATAAATTACATTTACCTCACCTTTATGCTCAACATTACCGTTTTCTATCCATACCTCACGTCCCACGGAATATTCTGTCGGATCTGCATTCTTACCCTTAGAATCACTGAACTTCGCCTTCAGTCCTCCAATATTCCCCTTGTCCTTGATAGTAATGCTGTACCAACCGCTTCCAAGCTCACTGTCGGGTTTCATCTTGCTACCCGGTGCCTTGTCTGTATATGCCTCCTCACCGTCATCTGTTTCCGCATATACGTATACACACACACCATCTCTGTCAGAATCATCAAAATAATGTATTACAAGATTCTCGCTTTCAAGATTTTCATAATAATAGGTGACAGTGATATCATCCTTCTTCGCCGTTCCGAATGAATTAGCGGGGAATCTGTCCACTTTAAGCTTCATGCCGTCTATTACCTTTATCGGTGCATTATATTGACTGCCCTCTCTGATGCTCTGAGTATAGCTCAAAGCAGCTTCAACATCCCCGGTATTGAGAAACTCACTTCCCTCTTTCATATAATTAACAGTGAGCTTTACTATATTACCGCCAAATTTATTATAATTATAGGTGACAGTCCTGGGCTGCTTTGTAAAATACCCCATTTCCTCACCGTCAACACCGATGTAATCATATTCAACATCATAAAATTCACTTCTTGTAACGGTATAACCTTCACCCTCGGCTCCCTTAAGAACCTGCTTTTTTATGACATCCCCGCTTTTGTTATCCTTATATTCCACATTAACCACACATTTATCGGATTTAAGGGCAAGCTTGTCAAAGCTCTCCTTATCGGCAAGAATAAGAGCGGATTTCGGCTCGATGGTTATTTTATTTCCGTCAATTACCCCTATTCCATCAAGTCCTGCCTGACCCTTGTCGGCAACTATTTCCCATTTTTTCGGCAGCGCAGAATTTCCGCTCTGTTTAAGTGTAACCTCCGCCTCTTCATCAGTTGCATTAAACAATACGGCAACATAGCTCCATTCTTTGTCTTTAGTTAAGGAATTTTCCAGTGTATATGCAATAACACCACTGTTGCTGTCCGAAAAAGCAATCTTCTTTGCGGAGTCGGTTGTTGCATCTCTGAACGGTTTGAAATTTCTTCTTATCTCAATAAGTCCCTGATAATAAGAATCGAGATCTGCAAATTTTATGAGGTTATTCCAATCAAGCTGATTTATCTTATCCGAAGAAATATAGCTGTTTTCGTCGCCCAGCTTTGTCCTTGCGAACTCCTCTCCCGCCTGCATGAATACAGTACCCTGTGACGTAAGCGTCAAAGCAGCTGCAAGTTTATTCATATCAACTAAGGTCTCGTCCCTCTCGTCAAAGCTTTCGTCACTTTTCGCTGAAGCAACTAATTTATCATAAAGAGTATAATTATCATGTGCCGACAAATACATAACGGACTGCGACGGCTGCTTAAGAAAAGCTGCTGCATTTATAGTATTTGCCGTAATACAGCCCTTCAGAGTTTCGGTTCCGCTTCCGTTCTGAACAAAACCCGGCTCCTGAACATTGAACACATGACCCTTCACCACATCACGATAAGCATCATTGAATACTCCTATTCTGTCACTGAGAAGCTTCGCATTATCCTTAACGGCTGTTTTTTCCTTCGTGGCAAGCGTAGATGCCGTCCAAGGCTCACCATACATTATTATTTTCTTTCCGTTTTTTACATTCTTATCCAAAGCCTCACGGATAAGATTCATTGTTTCGACATCATGCACACCCATAAGGTCAAAACGAAAACCGTCTATATGATATTCATTTGTCCAATAAAGAATGGAATCTATCATATATTTTCTGAACATCAGATGCTCGCTTGCAGTCTCATTTCCGCAGCCGGAGCCGTCCGAAAAACTTCCGTCATCATTAAGTCGGTAGTAATAGCCGGGAACGGTATTTTCAAAGCAACTGCCCTTTGCCGTATAGGTGTGATTATACACAACATCCATAATTACGCCTATACCCGCATCATGAAGAGCCTTAATCATCTGCTTAAATTCCTTTATACGTACGTTTCCGTCATAAGGATTTGTAGAATACGAGCCTTCCGGAACATTATAGTTTTTCGGATCATAGCCCCAGTTATATTCTTCCGAATTACTCTTTGTTTCGTCAACCGTTGCATAATCATACACAGGCATTAGCTGAACGTGCGTTACGCCCAATTTTTTCAGATAATCAACACAGGTAGGAACGTCTCCCTTATCACCAACGGTAGTACCCTTTTCGGTAAAAGCAAGATATTTTCCCCTGTATTTCAGAGAAACACCGGATATTTCACTTTTTGAAAAATCACGTACATGAACCTCCCAAACGATTGCATCCGTCGGATCATCATACAAAACATGACTATCCTTATCCCATCCCTCCGGATCGGTCGAATCAAGATCAACAATCATGCTGCGGTTACCGTTTACACCGACAGCCTTTGAATATACATCGGCTGTCTCCGTTGTAACCCCGTCATTTGTCACAAGGTATGTATAATACAAATTTTTCTTATCACCCTTAAGAGTGAGGCTCCATACACCGTTCTTACCCTTTTTCATAACGTTCATGGAGATCTCCTGTGCTCCGTCTTCTTCGGAACTGCCCGTTGCATATAATTTTACGGCAACTCTTTCCGCTGTCGGAGCCCATACCTTAAAGGTAGTTGCGGTTTTTTTATAGACTGCCCCCAGATCATTTCCGTCATAAGCCTGCTTGTCAAGCTTATGTGCATACACCGCTTCGTTTTTGTTTTCTTTCGTTTCAACTGCACCTACAGACATTGCACTTCCTCCCAATAATGTTGTTATAGCGAGCATCAAGCCGCAAATTCTTTTAAACTTAGGCAACCCTATCCCTCCGTGTTATTATGTTTTGCCGACTCAGGCTTTATTTTTTTCTTTATTTTCATGGGTATTCCGAACTTATTTTTATTTAGCACGGCTTTGTGTCTTTTCGGTATAAATCTTTCAGGCTTGGGCGTATATTTCTCATGCGGTATTTTCCTTTCTCTCAGTCTTGTGAAGGTATATCTTTTGATAAGCGTATATATAACACACATAGTGGGACCGCTTATAAGAAGACCTATGATACCAAAGAAATTACTGAAAAGTATAATTGCAGATACAAGCAGGATCGGCGGGAGCCCCATATTGTTTCCCACAACTCTCGGAAAAATAAAGTTACCCTCTATCTGCTGCAAACATATCATAAATACGACAAACCATATTGCCTGCATCGGGTCAACCGTGAGTATAAACAATGCTCCGATCGCCGCACCTATGCCCACACCGAACATGGGTATCCACGAAAGCACGGCAACCATAACCCCGATAAGGGCAGCATACGGAAAACCAAAAATTGTCATACCGAAAGCCGTAAGACTTCCGAGAATAACACATTCCATCATCTGACCTGTGATACTGTTATAAAAAGAACGATTCGTAAGAGATGCTACCTCTACAACAAAATCCGCCGCCTTGAGTGGAAGAACAGAATATACGAGCCTTTTTGCACTTGAAGCAAGTTTTTCCTTCTGTATAAGCGTATATATTGAGAGGACTATTCCGAGAAAAACATTTATCGCAACACCTACAATCGAAGAAACCATTCCCATAGCATATCCGACCACACCTGCCGCGTCATTCTGTAAAAAGCTGGTTATATATTTTGTCACATCATCCCAGTTAATTTTTATATTTGAAAGAATATTTCCGACGACTTCATTTTCCTCTCCAAGCTTGGTTATCCAATCCCTGAACTCGTTGATGGCCCCGGGTATGGCGGATGCAAGGCTGTTAAGACTCCTTCCTATTTCCGGTATTATTATAATCAAAAATGCACCAATAATAACAATAAACAAAATAACAGACAAAATAAGAGCAACCGGACGCCTCATTTTCTCAAGCATCGGTTTTACCGTTTTTCCGTTTTTCGGTCTGAAAAGCCGTTTTTCTATAGCCTTTAGCGGGACATTCAAAAACAATGTGCACCATATTGCTATAATGAACGGGAGTGTAACCTGAACCAACCATCCGAGAAACGAAACCACTACATTCATATTTTGCAGACCGAGATATACCAGAATAAAAACTATTCCTATCATCAGTATTTTTTCTATATTTTTCCTGTCTAAATTCATGTCCGTCCTCCGCAGCAATACAATATCTCTCACTTAATTATATACTATCAGATAACGGTTTTCAAGTGGTTTTACAGTATTCGTTTACGGAACTGCAGGTTCCTCCTCCGAGTACCGTGTCTCCGTCATAGCAGACAATTGCCTGTCCGCAGGTTATTGCCCTTTGCGGGGAATCAAACACCACTTTTATATCACCGTTTTCGAGCGGATATAATGTTGCCGGCTGTCCCTTGTGATTATACCTTATTTTAGCACATATTCTTGTGGGCGCGTCCGGTGCCTCTCCTGATATCCAATTCACATCACCCGCATATGCGGTATCCGTAAACAGATCCTCATTACTTCCGATTGTAACGGTATTTTTTTTGGTATCCTTTGACACAACATAGGCGGGAACACCCAATGCAATTCCAAGTCCTTTCCGCTGACCTATGGTATATCTTATTATACCTCTGTGCCGACCGAGAATATTGCCGTTTTTATCGACAAAATCACCGACGGGAAAATTTTTTCCCGTATATTTTTCTATGAATGAAGCATAATCGCCGTCAGGGACAAAGCATATATCCTGACTGTCGGGCTTTGAAGCATTAGCAAGTCCGTATTGTCGGGCAATTTCCCTTGTCTGCTCCTTTGTAAGCTCACCTATCGGGAAAAGCGTTTTCGAGAGCTGATACTGTGTTATACCATACAGTACATAACTCTGATCCTTTGACGGATCAAGACCTTTAAGAAGCCTGAATTTTCCCGTTGATTCATCAAATCGTCTGCGTACATAATGCCCTGTTGCTATAAAATCATTTTCGAGAAGCTCCGCCCTTTTCAGAAGTGCATCAAATTTGATAAAACGGTTGCAGTCTATACATGGATTCGGCGTAAGACCGTTTATATACGAATTATTGAATTTATCTATAACACATTCCTTAAAGCGATCGCCGAAATTATATACATAATGATTGAATCCAAGCTTATTTGCAACAAAACGTGCGTCTTCAACATCATCAAGCGAACAGCAGCTCTTATTTCTGTCAAGCTGTATATCCTCATTTGTAAAAAGTCTTAAAGTCGCACCTGTAACATTATAATCTTTCATTAAAATTGCAGCGGCAACAGAGCTGTCCACTCCACCGCTCATGGCAACAAGTACCTTCTTCTTTTCACCCATTTCATTCCTCTTCCCCGAAGATTTCTTCCCCGTGCTGCTTAATAATTTCCCTTAGCGGCAGCGTTGCTCCGCTGTGCTTACCGTCCTTTATTTCATAGTATCTTTCGTTCCCGAGCAATATTTTTGTATAAGTGTGCTCCTTTATTATTTCATCGTCCAGACCTATGATGGTTGAAACCCTGTTATTATAGAGCTTCGCAAGCGTGCTGAACATATGCGAAAATTCGAGAATACCGTCCGCATTTGTATATCCGAGCCCGGGCAGAACAACAAACGGCATCAGACACGGATTTATAAGCAATGTATGACATCCGCTTACCGCACAAAACAGGGCGGCAAAATAGCCCCCGACACTTGTTCCGACAACAGCGTTACATTCGCTTTTGGCATACTCTCCGAATAACCAATAAAGAATTTCTCTCGGTGATTTCGCATTATAATCAATCTGAGGTGCATAAACATCATAGCCGCAGTCTGTAAGTGCATTATAGACTGAATTATGTGCCGAACCGTTATAGCCGTGTATAGAAAAAATTCTCATTATGATATACCTCCTGTTATCGAATTTTACCCACTTATAACATCCCATGGCGTAAGCATACCGAGAATACGACCTGAAGGAGTACCGTTCTCTGTGATAAAAATAACCGCAAGCCGTCTGCTCTGACGGGATTTTTTATCAAATTCATTTCTCACATCGAATAAAGTAGATTCCCTCCCGACAAATCGGAAGCTTTCCGTTTCGTGCCTGTCGGGCGGCAGAAGCTCGGCAAAATCCGAGATTGTCATATCATCATTAAGTGAAGTCATTCCGTTTCTAAGGGCATATGTAAAGATTGTGCTTATGCTGAACACTCCGGCAAAGCTGCCATTCTCTATAACGGGAACATGGGAAAATCCGAGTCTTTGCATTTTTTTCATAACCGACTGTACCCTTTGTGCAGGTGATGTTTTGAGTATATCCTCAAAAAGTGTGGCACGGGTTATGGCAAGAGGCGGCTTACGGATATAATATGTAACCTCATCAAGAAAATCTATCATAACCTGTGAAGGTTCTACTATACGTTCACCTCCGAATTCGGAATGGTGTGAAAGGAAATTCCGTATTTCACGACAAAGATCAAGCTTATCTCTGTACTCTTTGCTTTCCTTGTCATTAATAAAACGCATAATGGGACTGCCGCTTTTTTCATCCGTATTATATTTTTTGCAAAGAGCCTCCTCAAGAGCCCTGTACCGATCAAGAAATTCTTCTGCTCTGCCCATATTGCACCCCCTGCACCTGTAAAATCAATCCGCGCCGTATTTTTCGGCAATATATTCATCATAGCTTCTTGTTATATCCTTAATTCCGTCTTTTTCTATAACTATAATTCTGTTTGCAACGGTTGATATAAACTCATGGTCATGGGATGTAAATAATACTACTCCCTTAAAATTCTGGAGTCCCTTATTGACTGCCGTAATGGATTCAAGATCGAGGTGGTTTGTCGGCTGATCAAGCACAAGACAGTTTGCCCCGAACATCATCATCCTTGAAAGCATACAGCGTACCTTTTCTCCTCCCGACAATACCCTGACAGGCTTGAATACATCATCACCCGAAAATAACATTCTTCCGAGGAAGCCCCGCAGATATGTATCGGTATTATCATTTCCTCTGACATACTGACGCAGCCAATCAATTATCGTCATATCATTTCCCTCAAAGAACTCCGTGTTATCCTTTGGAAAATATGACTGTGAGGTGCTTATGCCCCACTTATATGTACCCTCATCAGGCTCTGTCTTACCCATAAGTATATCAAACAATGCCGTTACTGCCAATTCATTATCGCAAAGGAAGGCTACCTTATCCGTCCTCTCAACACGGAATGATACGTTATTAAGTATTTTCTCTCCGTCATCAGCAGTTTTTGAAAGTCCCTCAACAGTAAGAACTTCTTTTCCGACCTCTCTGTCCGCCGTAAAGCCGACAAACGGATATCTGCGTGATGAAGCGGGCATTTCTTCAACGGTAAGCTTATCGAGGAGCTTTCTTCTTGAGGTTGCCTGCTTTGATTTGGATTTATTAGCCGAAAATCTCTGAACAAACGTTTGCAGCTCCTTGATTTTCTCCTCTGTCTTTTTATTCTGCTGCTTTATCATCGCCTGTATAAGCTGGCTCGATTCATACCAGAATTCATAGTTACCGACATACATCTTTATCTTATTGTAGTCAATATCTATCATATGTGTACATACCGTATTAAGAAAATGTCTGTCATGCGATACGACTATGACAGTACCCTGATAATCAAGAATAAAATCCTCAAGCCATGATATAGCCTTGATATCAAGGTTATTTGTCGGCTCGTCAAGAAGTATTATCTCAGGATTTCCGAAAAGTGCCTGTGCAAGAAGCACCTTGACCTTTTCGTTGCCTGTAAGTGTACTCATCAGTGAATATAGAATTTCTTCCGACAGACCAAGACCCTGTATCAGCTTTGATGCATCGCTTTCCGCTTCCCAGCCGTTAAGCTCGGCAAATTCCGCTTCAAGCTCGGATGCACGTATTCCGTCCTCCTCGGAAAAATCCGCCTTCATATATATGGCGTCTTTTTCTTTCATTATATCATAAAGCTTTTTATTTCCGTATATAACGGTATCGAGCACCGTATAATCATCAAATGCAAAATGATCCTGCTTCAGCACGGACATACGTGTATTCTCAGGAATAATAACCTCTCCCTTGGTGGGTTCAAGCTCACCCGAAAGTACCTTAAGAAAAGTAGATTTTCCCGCACCGTTTGCACCGATAATACCATAACAATTATCATCGGTCAGCTTCAAGTTTACATCTGAAAACAGCGGAGTTCCGCTGAAATTCACACTTACATTGCTTACTGTTATCATTATCCATTTCCCCTGTTTCTTAATATTAATGCAGCAAAAGAGCGCCGCTGTCAAACTAAATTCTTTATTCCCTTAATTCATTCCCGTATTGTTTATTGAAAAATATCGGGATTGTAATTATCCCAGTCAAATTCCCTGAGTCTGCCGTAATTTTGCAGTTCCGGAAAGTCCCACTGTCTGAGTACTTCATATACGGCTATTGCCGCCGAATTTGATAAATTAAGACTTCTGATTTTCTCAGACATCGGTATGCGTACCGTTGTATTCGGATTTTCATGAAGTAAAGCTTCAGGCAGACCCTTTGTTTCCTTTCCGAACACAAGATAGCAGTTCTCCGGATATTGTATATCCGTATATTTTCTCGGTGCCTTAGTGGAAAAATAATAATACCTTCCCCCTTTGGTACGCTCAAAAAAATCACCAAGATTTTCATAATACGTCAGGTCGAGATATTTCCAATAGTCAAGTCCCGCCCTTTTAAGCTGCCTGTCTGTCGGGTTAAAACCCATAGGCTTTACTATATGCAGTCTTGCACCCGTTGCCGCACAGGTTCGGGCGATATTACCCGTATTCTGAGGTATTTCCGGCTCAACAAGCACAATATTAAGTTCTGCCATTTTACAATTCCCTTTCCGTTTATCAGTAGTTTTTGTTCACCCGGTTCATTGCAAAAGCACCTGTATCGGTATAAGGTATATTCGGATCATACTTTGAGCCGACCGTTGTATCGAATTGTCTGTTTTGCTCATCAGAACTCCCGTAAAATGTAACGGCATCATTATTTTCCGAAAACCGCAGAGCTTTCAGCGTGTTCTTATTCTTGATATAAGATTTATAATATCGGGCAAAAACACCAAAACGCAGCAAACAAACGAAGAGAATGCAATAAAATTAAATCTGTTTAAGGTATTCTTGGGTTTTTCATCGGAATTTTTAAGAATATAACCGGACATTGCAGTTTCAGCCTCTTCCTCACTGCACCCTATTCTATTTACCAGAACTATCCTTGCCATATCTTTTTGCTTACATCCCATTTCAGAAACTATTGTTTCTAACGGCAAGGTCTTATCACTCCCATCCTGAATACTTTTTATTGTATCAATCTGCTCTTGATTTGGTATATTAACAGTAATACTCCTTTTGTGCAAGCAGATTTCCCGTATCAAACATACCGATAAGATTATCCTTTGTTATCTCTCCGCCGATCACCGCACTTTTCTGCATATCGGCAACGGATAATATATCATCTATAGTCTTAGCATTTGCACGTCCGCGGTCGACCGCCATACCCAAAATCAGCATTATAATGCCGTTAAAGAGCAAAAGAATCCCAAAAGCCGCTCTTTCGTACTTTGTTTTGGGAAAATGAAACCGCCATGCATGAAACCGCCTTATCATTTCAAGCCCCCTCGTATAATTTCCTGTGTATTATTCCGCACATTTTCAAACCTGCGGAATTTTTACACTTCATCGGAATATTATTGGGGAGAGCCCCTATTGAGGCTCTCCTAAAATAAAACAATATTAACAAGTCCGGTTGATATAAGCGGCAGCCGGTCAATACTTCCTGAAACGGTTGTAGCGTTTGTTCAGCAAAGCTTCAGTGTCCAAAGCTCCCAGTTTGTCAAAGGTCTGAGATATAAGATTTTTCAGACTGTCAAACATAATGCTGTCAACAGTTTTAGGCTCACGAATTATTCTCTCAATAACTCCGAGCTTGAAAAGATCCTGAGATGTAAGTTTCAGACATTCTGATGCCTCCGCAGTCTTGCTTGAATCCTTCCAGAGTATGCTTGCACAGCCCTCAGGTGAAATTACCGAATATATGGCATTTTCAAGCATCCACACCTCATCTGCGACCGCAAGTGCCAAAGCTCCTCCGCTTCCGCCCTCGCCTATGAATATGGATAAAATCGGAGTTCTGAGCGTCATCATTTCCATAAGGTTTTCGGCTATAGCCTGTCCCTGACCTCTCTCTTCGGCACCTATTCCGCAATATGCTCCGGATGTATCTACAAAACATACAACCGGACGTTTGAATTTTTCAGCCTGCTTCATAAGTCGGAGTGCCTTGCGGTATCCCTCGGGGTGAGCCGAACCGAAATTTCTTTCCATACGCTCCTTGAGATTGCGTCCCTTTTCAAGTCCTATAACCGTAACAGGTTTACCACACAACTCTGCAATTCCGCCTATCACAGCCTTATCATCTGCAAAACGTCTGTCTCCGTGAAGTTCAATAAAACTTTCCCCGAATATTCTTGTTACATAATCAACAGCAGTCGGGCGATTATTTGCTCTTGCGGCAGTCACACTATCAAATGCACTCATATTATTCGCCCTCCTCAGTATTTTTATTTTCTATATGAAGTTTAAGTATTTTTGCAAGTGTTTCTTTCATTTCAGATCTCGGCACAACCGCATCGACAAAACCCTTCTCAAGAAGAAATTCCGCTGTCTGAAAGTCCTTCGGAAGCTTCTGTCTTATCGTCTGTTCTATTACCCTCGGACCCGCAAAGCCTATAAGCGCTCTCGGTTCGGAAAGGATAATATCTCCCTCCATAGCAAAGCTTGCCGTAACACCGCCCGTTGTCGGATCGGTAAGAACCGTTATATACAAAAGACCTGCATCACTATGTAGCTTAACGGCACCGCTTGTCTTTGCCATCTGCATAAGGGAAAGTATACCCTCCTGCATCCTTGCTCCGCCCGATACGGTAAATACAATGACAGGAAGTCTGTGCTCTGTAGCATACTCGAACGCTCTTGTGACTTTCTCTCCCGTAACCGTTCCCATTGAACCCATCATAAACTGTGAATTCATTACAGCAAGAACAACAGGATATCCCCCTATCTTTGCCAATCCTGTTATAACGGACTCATTCTCTCCGCTGTTCAGCCTTGCATTTTTGAGTTTACGGCTGTAATCGGGAAAATCTATTATATTTTCTGAGAGCATATCCTTATCAAATTCCTCAAAGCTTCCCTCGTCCACCGTCCATTCTATACGCTGTCTTGCAGCTATACGAAAATGATATCCGCATTTCGGGCAGACCTTGTAATTTTCATTCAGATCCGCAGAAAGCACGGGAGTTTTGCATACAGGACATTTCACCCATAATTCATCGGGAATATACGGGCGATTATCAACAGCATTTCCCTGATTTTCCAGTTCATTTTTCGGTTTCAAAAAATTAAATAAATCTGACGTATTCAATTTACACCCTACCTATCCCCGCACATATCGGCTAATGCCAATGCGGAACATATCGGGGGCTTTCACTCCCCGATAACTGTGTCCATATTTATGCCCGTCTCAGGAATTTTCTTTTTCCTTACGCTGACGGCGTTCCTCCATAAAACCTGTTGTATATTCTCCCGAAACAAAAGCGGGATCGGAAAGTATATCTATATGAAGATCCCTGTTATGCTTTATTCCGTTAATTGTAAGCTCGCTGAGAGCCATTTTCATCTTTCTTATCGCAAGTTCACGTGATCTTGCCTGCACAATAAGTTTTCCTATCATAGAGTCATAATAAGGAGGAACTGTATAATCCTGATAAATTGCCGTATCAAAGCGTACACACGGTCCTCCCGGAACATGGATAAAATCTATCGTTCCGCAGCTCGGTCGGAAGTCGTGGTCTGCATCCTCGGCATTAATTCTGCATTCTATTGCATTGCCGTGCATGAATACCCTGTCCTGAGTAACGGTAAGCTTTGCTCCCGATGCTATCCTTATCTGCCACTGCACTATATCTATACCGACTACCATCTCCGTGACAGCGTGTTCAACCTGCAAACGTGTATTCATTTCCATAAAATAGAAGTTTTTATCCTTATCCAAAAGAAATTCCACTGTTCCGGCATTTTCATAATTTACAGCCTTAGCAGCCTTGACAGTAGCCTCCATCATTTTTGCACGTATATCCGGCGTTATTGCCGCCGAGGGGCTTTCCTCTATAAGCTTCTGATTTTTTCTCTGAACGGAACATTCTCTTTCACCAAGGCAAACAACATTCCCGTATTTATCCGAAAGAAGCTGCATTTCTATATGCTTAACGGGGAATAGATATTTTTCCATATATACCGCATCATCACCGAAAGCACTTTTTGCCTCCGCTTTTGCGGAAAGAAAAGCATTATCGAATTCTTCAATAGAATCAACCTTGCGTATACCTCTTCCGCCGCCTCCCGAACGTGCCTTAACAAGAAGAGGAAAACCTATTTCTTGCGCTTTGGCACGAGCTTCATTTATATCATCAATAATATCGCTTCCGGGGGTTACGGGGACTCCGGCAGCTTTCATTGTTCTGCGTGCCTCGTCCTTATCGCCGAGTCTTTCTATCATTTCCGCACTCGGCCCTATAAATTCTATATTACATTCCTTGCATAATGCCACGAATTTTGCATTTTCGGAAAGCAGTCCGTAGCCGGGATGTATAGCCTGAGCACCCGAAACAACGGCAACCTCCAGTATAGCGGCCATGTTAAGGTAGCTGTTTGCAACCTGCGGACCGCCTATGCAGTAGCTTTCATCTGCCATTGTAACGTGCAGGGCGTCCTTGTCCGCCTGAGAATATATTGCAACCGTTGATATACCCATCTCACGACAGGCACGGATTATCCTTACGGCTATTTCACCTCTGTTAGCAATCAATATCTTTGAAAACAATCCGAATACTCCCCCTTTAGTCTAAATATCATAACAAATACCACAGCGGCAGTGCAGTCGGATATTCAAACCGACAGCGGGGAAGCCCTCTTTCACAGACTTCCCTCTTACACAGTTCTTTGTATATATGAGTGTTTTGCCGCCGTTAATCAGATTTGCTCCTTCGGAATAAGCGCAAAAGAAAACTCTGCGGCAACGGCCAATTTACCGTTCACATATCCCTTACCCTTTATGAAATAAAAATTTCTTCTCTGTCCGGTAAGCTCACATTTAATTTCCAATGTATCCCCGGGAAGTACCTTTGTCTTAAACCTTGCCTTATCTATTCCGGCAAAAAAAGGAATACTCTGAGCCGATACCTCAGACACAATAACAGCACTTGCCTGTGCCATCATTTCGCAGAGGATAACACCCGGAACAACCGGATTCCCCGGAAAATGCCCGTCAAGAAACCATTCCTTGCCCGTTATATACTTCTTACCCTCACAGGTATTTTCTCCTGTTTTTGTTGCCTCATCAATAAGCAGCATGGAATTCCTGTGGGGTATTACCTGCATAATTTCTTCCTTGTTCATACTTTCACCTGCTTTATCACTTAATAAGGAACAACGGCTGACCATATTCCACTACCTGTCCGTTTTCCACACATATCTCTGTTATCACGCCGCTTTTCTCGGACGTAACCTCATTCATAAGCTTCATTGCCTCTATTATGCATACAACATCACCCTTGTTGACCGTACTTCCGACCGAAACATACGGCTCACTGTCGGGGGAGGGTGCGGCATAGAACACACCTACCATTGGTGCCTCTATCGGCGTGCCGTCCCCACTCTTTTCTTCGGTCACAGTCCGGTCTGCCTCTGCCGGTGTCGGGGTCTGAATCTCAACAACAGCCGGAGCAGCCTGCATCTGTACTATCTCCTGCTTTGCACTTTTTTGGCGGATACTCAGAAACTGATTTTCGTCTATCTGTATATCAAGAGCTGTTGCCTTGGAAGAATCGAAAGCCTCAAGAAGCTCCTTTATTTCTTCAACACTGTACATTAAAATTCACCTCAATTTTATTATGTATCATTTCCTCAAAGCAATGCAGGCATTATGTCCTCCAAAGCCAAAGGTCGTGGATATAGCCATCTCAAGCGGTGCCTCGACTGCCTTATTTGGGGTATAGTCAAGATCACACTCCGGATCGGGAATCTTATAATTTACGGTAGGCGGCACAATACCGTCCTTTAGTGCAAGTGCTGCCGCAATAGCCTCAACCGCACCCGTCGCACCGAGCATATGTCCTGTCATTGATTTTGTAGAGCTTATATGTGCCTTATATGCTCTGTCACCGAGAACCGCCTTGAATGCCTTTGTTTCTCCTGCATCATTTAGAGAGGTCGATGTTCCGTGGGCATTTATATAAAGCTCCTCGCTGCCCTTATATCCTGCCTCATCAAGAGCAATTCTTATACATTCGGCAGCTCCCACTCCCTCGGGATCGGGTGCCGTGATATGGTGTGCATCGCAGGTATTGCCGTATCCTACGATCTCGGCATAAATCTTTGCTCCCCTTGCAACTGCGTGCTCATATTCCTCAAGTATAAGAATACCCGAACCTTCGCCCATTACAAAGCCGCTCCTTTCCTTATCAAAAGGAATCGAAGCTCTTGTCGGGTCATCCGTAAGTGTAAGTGCCTTACAGCTTGTAAATCCCTTTATAGCAAGCGGTGTTATCGTTGCCTCCGCACCTCCTGCTATAATGGCGTCAGCCATGCCGTATTTAATGGCATGGAACGCTTCACCTACCGCATGGGTAGATGTCGAACAGGCTGTAACAACCGGCAGACACGGTCCCTTTGCCTTGAATCTTATCGCAACGTTTCCGGCAGCAATATTTCCTATCATCATGGGGATAAAGAAAGGAGAAATACTCTTTCCCGTATAAAGATTAACGCTCTGCTCGTAGAATGTAGTAATTCCTCCGACTCCCGAACCGATATATACACCGAAACGCTTCGGGTCAATCTTACCCTCAATATCACTGTCCTTTACAGCCTGAGCTGCCGCAGCTATCGCATACTGACAGAACAAATCCATCTTCCGGCAATCTCTTTTTTCTATGTATTCAGTTGGGTCAAAATCCTTGACCTCAGCCGCAACCTTTGCCTTGGTATCGGTTGTATCAAAGCGTGTTATCCTGTCAATGCCGCAGACACCGTTTTTCATTGAAGTCCACATTTCTTCGACCGTGTTGCCGACAGGAGTTATTGCACCGATTCCTGTTATAACCACTCTTTTCATTTGTGTATTTCCTTTCCGCAAAATTCAGCCGTATCAAATCATATAGCCATACCGCCGTCAACCCTTATTACTTCCCCGGTAATATAAGATGCCTCATCGGAAGCAAGGAAAGCCGCCGTATTTGCTATATCCTCAACCGTACCCATTCTCTTCATCGGAATAGAAGAAAGTGCGGCTTCTCTTGCCTTTTCCGGCATACTATCTGTCATATCCGTCTTAATAAATCCCGGAGCTATGGCGTTTGCCGTGACATTTCTTGAACCGAGTTCCTTTGCAACGGACTTTGTCATTCCTATTATTCCCGCTTTTGCCGAAGCATAATTAGCCTGTCCCGCATTTCCTACAAGACCTATTATTGAAGATATATTGATTATTCTTCCTCTTCTTTTTCTCATAAAATGCTTATATATGCTTTTTGTCATGTTGAATGTACCCTTAAGGTTTACGCTTATTACCTTATCAAAGTCCTCGACCTTCATAGAAAGAATGAGGTTATCTCTCACGATACCTGCATTGTTTACAAGTATATGAACCTCTCCGAATTCCTCTATTATCTCATCAACCAATTTCTGAGATGCCTCATAATCCGAAACATCACATTCAAAGCCCTTAGCCTTAACTCCCATTGCCGTAAGCTCGGCCTCTGTTTCCGCCGCTTTTTCTCCGTCGCCGACGTGCATAAAGGCTATGTTTGCACCAAGACTTGCAAATTTAAGTGCTATTGCCTTGCCTATACCCCTTGATGCACCTGTTATTATCGCTGTTTTTCCTGTAAGCTCAAACATATCATTCCCCCGACCCTCAATCAAGAGCATCGAGTCCCTCCTTATTCTCTATATTTACTGCCGTAACACCGGCATTGATTTTCTTTATAAGACCCGTAAGAGTTTTGCCTACTCCTACCTCAATAAATCTGTCCGCGCCCTGTGCAATAAGATTTTCAACCGTAGTCTGCCATTTAACGGGATTCTGCACTTGTGCGGATATAAGTGCCCTAAAATCGCCCTCATAGGGCTGCGCAGTATAATTTGAATAAACCGGAATTTCAGGCTGAGAAAATTCAATTCCCTCAAGATACTCCGCAAGCTTCTTTGCGGCTGCCGCCATAAACGGAGAATGGAAAGCTCCGCTTACCGCAAGTCTTACCGCTCTGCCCTTTTCTTCCTTAACCCTTGCACAAAGCTCTTCAATTTCGTCCTCTGCCGCCGCAACAACCGTCTGTGCCGGACTGTTGTAATTAACAGGATATGCTCTTTTAAAATCTTTGCATATTTCCTCAACCTTTTCGGGAGCAAGCTTAAGTACTGCCGCCATTGCTCCCTTATCGCTGTTTGCAGCCTCATCCATATATTCCGCACGCTTACATACAAGCTTAAACGCTTCCTCATAGGAAAGCATTCCCGAAAAAGCTATAGCCGCAATTTCTCCGAGAGAAAATCCTGCCACGTAATCCGGTCTTATACCCTTTTCAGCCACCGCCGCCGCCGCCGCCAAATCTGCCGCAAACACACAGGGCTGAGTATTTATGGTAAGTGCAAGCTCCTCGCTTGTACCCTCAAAGCACTGCTTAATTGTCCCCGGACGTACCTTTTCTGCCATATCAAACACCGCCCTTGCAGCCGGTGAATTATCATACATTGATTTTCCCATTCCGGGGTATTGTGAACCCTGTCCGGAAAAGACAAATACGTTTTTCCCCATCGTCATACCTCCTGTTATTATTTATTCCAGCGGATAACACAGCTTCCTGTCGTAAGACCGCCTCCGAAAGCACACATTGCTATGATATCTCCCTTTTTAAGCACACCTGTGCGGTTAGCCTCGTCAAGAGCTATCGGAACGCTTCCCGAAGATGTATTTCCGTAATGCTGAACATTGCAGAAGAAACGCTCCCTCGGGATATCAAGATTCTTAGCCGCTGTGTTAATTATCCTTATATTTGCCTGATGCGGTATAACACAGTCAACATCCTTCTGCTCAAGACCTGCATCCTCAACCGCCTTCTTTATACCGTTTGTCATGGCAGCCGTTGCAAATCTGTATACATCATTTCCCGCCATATAGAGAACAGCTTTCTCCTCCTCATGCTCATAGAACGGCGAGGAATTTGTTCCATGCGGTATCCTTATTGCGGCATCATTTCCTACCGCCGTAAGATGTATGGATAAAAGGTCGTTTCCTTCTCCCAGAACCGCTGCCGCACCTCCGTCACCGAAAAGCACACAGGTAGAGCGGTCTGTCCAGTTTGTAATATTTGAAAGGTTATCCATAGAAACTATAAGAACCTTTTTTACTCTTTTTCTTTCAAAATATCCCGCGGCAATATCGAGAGAATAGATAAATCCCGAGCAGGCAGCATTGACATCAAATGCCGGACAGGTTGCCCCAAGCTCCTTTTGTATCATACATCCCTGTGACGGAGTGATATTTTCTCCTCTCATTGTGGAGCATATGATAAGGTCAAGCTCCTCAGCTTTAACCCCCGCATTTTCAAGCGCATTATTTGCAGCCTCAACGCAAAGCCCGGTTATCGTTTCCTTTTTACATATATGACGTTCCTCGATACCCGTTCTTGTGCGAATCCATTCATCATCCGTTTCTACCATTGTCGAAAGCTCGTCGTTTGTCAGAACATATTCGGGAACTGCCTTCCCTGTTCCCAGTATTGTAAAACTCATCTTAAACATACCTCCGTAGGATATTTTACATATTCAATTTTATTAGAAATATTTATACAAAATCACCATTATAAAATTATCTATTCTATCCTTATGATTATAAAACAAAATCCTTATTTTGTCAACATATCCAATCAGCCTAAAACAGCGTGCGTCACACTAATAAAGAAAAAATATTTCATATAAATCGCATCAAACGATTGTCAAGCACAGCCGATTCCAGCTTTCTTCCCTCATATGTAAGTTTAAGTGAGAAAAAGGGACTATTTTCTTCCAACAGACGCAGAAAAATTCTATCCCCCTCCCATATCGGAAGTTCTTTCAGCACTTTTTCCTTTTCCACCCACACAAGCTCGCCCTCGTTACATTCGATAAGTTCCCCCGTATATTCCGAGGCACTGAAAAGAAACATATACTCATACACATTTCCGTCTGAAAACGTAACCACTCCTCTAAGCCTGTAATTTGTCAATGTCAGTCCGCTTTCTTCCCTGACCTCACGCAAAACACATTCCTCAGGACTTTCTCCCTTCTCAAAATGGCCTCCTATGCCTAACCATAAATCGCGGCTTATATCATTTTTCTTTTTTGTCCTGTGGAGCATAAGATATTTTGCGTCCTTCTCAATATAACAAAGCGTTGTGAGCTGAAAATCCATTTTATCACCATCCGTTTCTATTATAGCAAAATGCAGATTATTAGTCCATAAAAATATTGTATATTATACATTTCGTAATATTTATACTAATCGTAATAAAATCCAAGCTATATTATTAACAAAAGTCTCCGGTTGTGCTTATGCGGTTGGTACAGCATATACGAAAAAGCATATATAGCAAAAAATCCCGGGCCTGTCAAAGCACGGGATTTTTTATATTCATTGTTTGATGCTGTATTCTATTTTGCATTAAATGTCATATCGCCTACAGTTAAGGATGCTATATCATCGGGATCAATAATACCATTCTTATACCGGAGCGTGGAAGGGTATTTAAATGTCCATGAAAATTCAGCCGTACCTGCCATTCCCACACCGGGCTGCTCTACACCAAATTGCATTGAGCTGCAGCTTTCAATTTCAACCCTTGAACCGTCCTTCATGGTCAGATACACGGAAGATTTACTTATATCATCCGCTATATCGGAAGCGGCTTTCTCAGTTATTGAGCTTGCTTCTCCCTTAACACACACAGTAAATGCTCCTGCTGTCACCTCATTTATAAGAAGCTTTGTTTGCTTATCGCTGACGGTTTTATCGGATGTTATGTCAAATTCCTTATACTCTGTGTGATAATTCATTTTAACATTGGCAGACAGTTCAAAATTATAAACTGTTTTATCTGCAATAACCAAAAACCATTTATTCTGAACCTCATCATAATATCTCAGAATAACCTGTCCATCCTTTAGTTCCGGCAAATATTTTTTCATTGAATCGTATAATTTATCACTCTCCGCTTCTCCGTATTCAGCTTCACATAACCTTTTATCTATCTGATACAAACACAGCTCCGGACCGGCAGAAAATTCAAATTCCTTTCCTTTGGGACTAACATCGGAACCTGATATTGAAAACAATATCTTGATAGTATCATCCGAACTCAGGCTGCAGTCGTAACCGCCGCTGAATGAATGGTGGGAAAAATCAAAAATCGGGTTCTTCATCTTTATATCAAAATCAAAGCAATCAATCATTGATTCTTTTCCGTTTTTATCCACAGAAATATCCTCGCCAAATAAAATAACCACATCTTTGTCTTTATCTGCAAAGCTGCTGCCATCAGCTTTTTTTACAGATATTGCCGCATATGCACTCGTATTATCTCCCGTTACCCCGAGAAATTCTGCTTTAAGTCCCCCTTTCACATCAACCGAAGCATTTCCTCCCGCATACAGACCGTCAACACTCTCTCCTGCAAAATACTCACCGAACACCGAATCAAACGAACCGCTTGCACCGACGGTTGCCGTACCTAATGCCAGAACTGCTGCGGCTGCTGCGATCAGCGTAAACACAGTTCTTTTCTTTATTCGTTTTTTATGTGTTTTCGATATTCCTGCCCTTTCAAATGCCATTTTCTTTATAATCTCCCTGTCAACCAAATCATTTCTCTCAACATTTTCATACATAAAATCATCTGTCCCCTCAATCATTTCATCCATTATATTATCCTCTGTTGAAATATCCCATTTCATGCTAAAATCCCCTTTCTGTAAGTGCTGACTTAAGCCTTTGACGTGAACGTGCCAGCTTGGTTTTGACGGTTTCCGTCTTTATTCCCAAAATTTCCGATATTTCCGATACCTTCTGATAAAAATAATAATATCGTATCAGAATTTCCCTCTCAGGCTCCCTGAGCTTATTAACCTCTTCTCTCAGGATCCTGCAAAGCTCCTGTTTTTCGCAATCTTCCTCAAGCATAATATCGTCTGCTTTCTCGATATCATCAATACTGACCATATCAACAGGCTTCAATTTTCTGAGCCTGTCCTTTGTTCTGCACTTAGTAATACAGCCTATGTAACCCTTAAGATTATCTCCCCTCAGTATATCGGAATTTTTCCACAGTGTAACGAATACATCGGCAACTATCTCCTCAATATCAGATTTTGCAAGTGCACCGTCAGCTATATTGAATACTATCGTTGATACATAAGCGGTATATTTGTTTATCAGTATTTCAAAAGCATTTTCATCGCCTTTTCTGAGTCTGTCCGCAAGTTTTTTATCATCCACTATATCACTCCTGTCATATAGCTTTGCCGAATATAAAATAACAAATAAAACAGCAAAACTATTTATAAGCCCTTAACACTTTGCAAAGCTTTTTATATTCAATTTATCGGCTTCACTTATATATACGTATACTTTTTCTATTTGGGTTCAAAATTTATAAAAATAAACACAATATCCTATTCAAACAAAAAAATATCCTCAGGTAATTTAAACACCTGAAGATATTTTTATTTTTATATAAACAAAAATCATTATTAATCATCAAACAAAACATACACGGTATCGGGTGATACGACGAATTCATCAGTGTATATACGCCAATCCGTTACATCATCTACCGTGAACTCTCTTATATCACCCTCATGTATATCATCAACCCAATATGCTTCCTGTGTAAGTCTTGCCGTAAAACTTTTCTCTTTCATTTCAACAAGTTGAAACCATATATGCTCCCGATTACGGCTTCCTGCTTCTTCACTATACTTTTCATCAACTTTAAGACCTATTTTTATAAGTACATCACAATCAAGCGTTTCCCATGCTTTTTTCATATAATCAAAGCGTTCCGTTGCCGCCGCCTTCATTCTTTCAGTTTCCTGATCGCCTATGAAGAACAACGGATTTCCTTCTTCCCACAAATCATCATATATATCAAGCTTACTGTAATTATGGAGTGATGCATCTCTTTCATTTTTATATGCAAAAATAATACTTGTTCTGCTGTTATGACTTTCCTTTCTGTCCTTATATCCGCCAAGCTCAAGTTTATTATATTTATCGAGTGCTTCAGTCCACAAAACAGAGGTTACAACTATCGGGATATCCCCTATTTTAGCAACACCATAGTATGTATCACCCTTCTCCTCCTTGTTAAGCAGGTTACTTGCAAGTGTATTGATTATATTAGCATGTTCATTTGCGTATTTGCTGCATGATTGTACGACCTCAAGCTCTGTAAGCCCGCAGCGGCATAATCCGTGGGTATGCAGCCATACCTCTCCGTCTTCCTCTCCGACTGCCTGTATTGTATATACTGCCGTTGCCGGAGGCAAAACATCGGATTGGGCATACAGCCTCGCCTGTCTGCCCGACATTACCCTTTCCGCACTTTCGTCATAAACGGCAGCAAGCTCCGGCACAGCCGCAAGAATAAATTTAATCTGTAAATGGTATGATTTAATCGCATCATTATTAAATGTCATAAATACTGTCAGTGCCATCTCCGTATCCTTGACTGACTGCATCTCATTTTCGGATAGCGACTCCATATTTGTTATGTAAAGTGACTGTCCGTCAAAAGTGTCATAGTAGAAGGATATATCGTACTCCTCCCCCTGATAATCAATAACAGCACTTCCCAAAATTTTCTGTTCAACATCAAAATCCTGTTTTCTCTTGATATTTACCCCATCGATAGCAGCAACCCTATCAAAAATACCGTCAACAACATTAAAATCCTTGTTTTTGGGTATAGCTATCATATAGGATTGTTCTTCCCAATAGCCAAGTGGCTGCTGTTGAGGTTTATTAATTTGTTTTCTTTTGCCTGCAAAGTCCAAAAAACCCATTATATACCCTCCTCTATTAAATATTTTCTTTCATTTTAACATATTAAAAAAATATGTCAAGTAATCTAAATATCACATCATCGGTTTTTCTTAATTCGGATAACAAACGATTTTCTATTTTCAAATAACAAAAACTCCGCATAATAACTGAATATTCAGCAATCATGCGGAGTTTTCTTGTACGGAGAGTGAGGGATTCGAACCCTCGAAACGGGGTTAGCGTTTACACGATTTCCAATCGTGCTCCTTCGGCCATCTCGGACAACTCTCCAAATGTACGAAAAGAATATATATAATTTTTAACGCTTTTGTATTATATCATACATGGAATAAAAATGCAAGTCATAATTTTGAAAATATTTTTCAATCATTCAAAAAAATTCCTCCACCAAACGGCGGAGGAATAAATCATACATTTCTTAGTTATAATTCCAAAATCACTGAATCCCACTTTGATTAAGAATTATTAAAAATATCAGAACTGTACTATAAATGATCGCAAAAAGAAATAATTATCTCTTGGAGAACTGCGGAGCACGACGTGCAGCTTTAAGACCATATTTCTTTCTTTCCTTCATTCTCGGGTCACGAGTAAGGAAGCCTGCTCTCTTGAGCTTCGGGCGGAGATTTTCGGTATCGAACTTAAGAAGAGCTCTTGAAATACCGTGACGGATAGCACCCGCCTGACCTGTAACGCCGCCGCCGTTTACCCTGCAGACAACATCGAACTGACCGTCTGTTCCTGTGAGAACGAGGGGCTGACGAACGATGAGCTTGAGAGTTTCAAGACCGAAATAATCATCAATATCTCTGTCGTTGATTGTAACCTTACCGGTTCCTTTATAAAGTCTTACTCTTGCAACGGAGCTTTTTCTTCTGCCTGTGCCGTAGAAAAACGGTGTCTTATCGTACATAATAAATTGCCTCCCCTCTCATTATTCCAATACAACGGGCTTCTGAGCAGCGTGTTTATGCTCTGCACCCTTGTAGATATGAAGTCTTGTCAAAGCCTTGCGTCCGATTGTGTTGGACGGAATCATACCCTTAACAGCAAGCTGAATAGCAAGCTCGGGTCTGTTTGCAAGAAGATTATCATATCTCACGGACTTCATATGTCCTATATATCCCGTGTGATGATAATAATACTTCTGTTCTGCCTTTTTACCTGTAAGAACAATCTTATCGGCATTGATAACAATAACAAAATCGCCGCAGTCCACATGAGGTGTAAAGGTTGTTTTATTCTTACCTCTGAGCAGATCTGCTACCTGAACGGCAAGACGACCAAGCGTTTTGCCTGCTGCATCAATAACATACCACTGACGCTCAACCTCGCCTGCCTTAGCCATAAAAGTTGACATAGCGTAAATCCTCCCTGAAAATCCAAATTTCTGTTTTTTATACTTAATAAAGCCCGACATATCGCCTAAGCCTACAAGTCACAGATAAGATAATAACATAGCTTTTGTATTAAGTCAAGGGTTTTTTGATATTTTTTTAATCCAGCATTTAAAATCTCGCGTTTTCCGTTATATACTCAAATATGCTCAAATTTTCTAATATGTGATTTTGATTTTCCGCTGTCCGTCAGATGCCCTTTTAAACCGATTCATATTTTGATATTTATTTTCATATAGAAAAACAGCTGCGGATACGGTAGTAAAAAAGCGACTATCGGGTATGTTATACACTATAGAAGGAAATAATATGAATGTGTATACCTAAAAGAAATATAAATCCGATGTTAAGCAAAAAAATAGTAAAAATAAACATTAAATACTCATTTGTGAAGTTATATACCGTAAATTCGCAGAAATATAAAAATCATGTTGTAAAATGATGTCGATTTATGATATTATAGATTAGATTAACTTACAGTCCGAAAGGATAAATAATTATGATAAATAACAGAGGTAAGTACGGAAAAATTCTTTTTTCGGGTGGGCTGATTATTGCAATGCTTTCATCCCTTGCTATCACGGCAAGTGCCGAACCCGATTATACGGACAACAACTACTATGATGAATCAAGCTACGACGACACCTACTATGACGAATCAAGCTATGACGACACCTACTATGATGAATCAAGCTATGACGATACCTACTATGATGAATCAAGCTATGACGACACCTACTATGACGAATCAAGCTATGACGATACCTACTATGACGAGTCAAGCTATGATGACACCTACTATGACGAGTCCAGCTATGACGACACCTACTATGACGAGTCAAGCTATGACGACACCTACTATGATGAGTCAAGCTATGACGACACCTACTATGATGAGTCAAGCTATGATGACACCTACTATGACGAATCAAGTTATGATGACACCTATTACGAGGAATCAAGTGATGAAGGTACTGATGCTCCTGAAACGGGTACAACCTCGGAGACAAGTGATGTCTCCGTCGATACTTCGGAACTCACTTCAGAAGATTGGGAAGATCTTGAAAGCCAATTTTCCTCGGAAGTAAGCAAAACAATCAGGGATAGCAGTGAAAGCAGCGAAGGAGAATTTGACTCAATAAAAGATAATGAAAGCAAGGAAAACGATGCATGGATATTCCTCGTTATCGGTCTGCCACTGTTGCTGATAGGACTTGCCGGAGTAGCATTTGTAATATTTTATAATATGAAGAATAAAAAGTCGGACGTCAGACCGCCCGTATCAAACCAAAAGACAAATGATCCTCGACCCTCAAAGGAAGCTTTTGAAGCAGCGAGGGCTGCAAGAAACACCGGGAAATCATCAAAAACAAAATCCGATCTTGACGATACTCTTGACAAACCACTGAAAATAGATAATACGGACAAACATAATAATTAATGGAAGTTTTATTTCTTATGCAGAAATAAAATATATTGTCCGTATGATATAATTACTTTGTATAATATTCGGCATCTATGCCGATTGAATCGGAGGAAATGAAACGGAATGAACAAATCAGAGCTTTTAGAACTGAAAAAAACAGCCTGCAAAGTAAGACTGTGGACTGTTGAAGGTGTTTTCAATGCAAAATCGGGTCATCCGGGCGGCTCACTGTCCGCTGCCGATATCATGACCTATCTCTATTTTAAGGAGATGAATGTAGACCCCAAAAATCCCGAGGATCCGAAGCGTGACCGCTTTGTTCTCTCCAAGGGGCATTGCTGCCCGGCACTTTATGCCGCACTTGCACTTAAAGGCTTTTTCCCCACAGAGGAAATAAAATCCCTGCGTCATATAGGTGCAATGCTTCAGGGGCATCCCGATATGAAAAATACTCCGGGTGTGGATATGAGTTCGGGATCTCTCGGTCAGGGAATATCCGCTGCCTGCGGAATGGCACTCTCTGCCAAGCTCAGCGGCGACAGCTATCGTGTATATGCTATGCTCGGTGACGGAGAATGTGAAGAAGGACAGGTGTGGGAGGCCGCCATGTTTGCTTCTCATTATAAGCTTGACAACCTTGTTGCTATTGTGGATTATAACGGTCTGCAGATTGACGGAAGTGTCGAGGATGTTGCCGGTCTTGATAAGCTTAATGAAAAATTCACGGCTTTCGGCTTTGAGGTTTATGAAATAGACGGACATGATTTTGAGCAGATTGAAGATGCACTCGGCAAGGCTAAGACAATAAAGGATAAGCCTGTTGCCATAATAGCAAAAACCGTTAAGGGCAAGGGTGTTTCATATATGGAAAATCAGGTAGGCTGGCATGGTAAGGCTCCGAACGCAGAGCAGTATAAAACAGCTATGGACGAGCTTAACGCTCAGCTTAAAGCATTGGAGGCGTAATCATGGCAGAAAGTATTAAAATTGCGACAAGAGAAAGCTTCGGTCAGGCTTTGTGTGAGCTTGCGAAGGAGCATGATGATATTGTAGTTCTTGATGCAGACCTTGCGGCTGCTACAAAGACGGAAATTTTCAAAAAGGCATATCCGGAGCGTTTCTTTGACTGCGGAATTGCCGAAGGAAATATGATAGGAGTTGCAGCAGGACTTGCAGCAGCCGGAAAAGTACCGTTTGCGGCTTCGTTTGCAATGTTTGCAACAGGAAGGGCATATGAGCAGGTAAGGAATTCGGTAGGCTATCCGCACCTTAACGTAAAGATCGCCGGTTCTCATGCCGGTATATCTGTTGGTGAGGACGGAGCCACACATCAGTGCTGTGAGGATATAGCCCTTATGAGGACTATTCCGGGGATGGTAATACTCAATCCTGCGGATCATTATGAAATGATTGAGGCTGTCAAGGCAGCATATGCATATAACGGTCCTGTCTACATCCGTCTTGGCAGGCTTGCAATAGACAGCTTTAACGATCCGGATAATTACAGTTTTGAGATAGGCAAGGGCATAACCCTTGAAGAAGGCAATGATGTAACCGTTATAGCAACGGGACTTGTCGTTTACGAGGCACTCAAAGCTGTCCGTGAATTAAAAGAAAAGGGAATTAATGCCCGTCTTATCAATATGCACACCATAAAGCCTATAGACAAGGATATTATCATAAAAGCCGCAAAGGAAACGGGAAAGATAATTACTGTTGAGGAACATAATATAATAGGCGGACTTGGTGAAGCCGTTGCGGCAGTCACAGCGGAGAATTATCCTGTTCCGGTATACCGTATCGGTGTTGAGGACACGTTCGGACACAGCGGTCCTGCTGTCGGACTTTTAGCGGAATTCGGACTTGACAAGGACGGAATTGAAAAGAAGATAGTTGAGCTTATAAAGAAATAACAGTAGCAAGTGTCACTTTTATTGGGTTTATTTATCTGTTAATTATTTCAAATCATATCATCTACATCCTATCTATAAAAGTGTTGATGACGAGAGCACTGCAGACGCAGATCTCTCGTCATCTTTTGGTAATAAAAATATCCCGGATACAATAAAAAATACCGACCATATAATATTTTATTTAAAACAACAAATATATAAAAAGTGGCTTAAAATATACAAATTAATTGCTAAGAATAATTATAAAATTATACAAATTATACTCTAAGTATTGAAAAATACATTAGTATATCATATAATATATTGTAGAGGTGTTGTCGAAAGGGGAGATTATTATGTCTGAAGCACTGAATATAGCAAAATATATTATCAACAAATGTACCGTTGACAAGCACCCAATTTCAAATCTGCAGTTACAAAAAATTCTTTATTATATACAAAGAGAATTTTTACGAAAAGGTATTGAACCTTTTTCGGAGCAGATAGAAGCATGGCAATTTGGTCCCGTCGTACCGGTGGTATATAAGAAATACTGCGGATTTGGCGCTTTGCCTATCAGGGTGAAATATGACATCAGCAAAAAAATTGATCACACGGATGTAATTAATCCCATTGTTGAAGAAAAGAGGAAATTAAATCCATGGGATTTGGTCTATGATACACACAGTCAAGGAAAGGCATGGGACTTGATTTACAAAAACGGAATCGGTGATCATCAGATTATTCCAATAGATTTAATAAAAAACAGGGGATAATATATGAATGCAGAGCATGAACAGAATAAAAGGGAAACATTAAATAATATATTAATAGAGTTATCTAAATCTCAAGATATACTCAAGGATGCGAAAAACAAAGATATTTATTTCAAAAAGCTCGAGTCTGTATATTATAATTGTGATGAAGAAAATTTTCGTCATTACTATTCTGATATTTTCTCGACCTTAACATTAATTGATGGAGATTCAAGCATTGGCAGTCTGGATATTCTGGCACAAAATATCCAGGTTATCAAAGATGCATACATTCCCAGAAATTATGATAAAAGTAAAAATATGATTGATATAAGCAAAGAGATCCTAAAATTATACGATCATACAAATCTTGATATTGCAAGAATTAATTATACTAAAGAAATGACAGATAAAACAAAATCCGAATTAACAAACAATAAATTATCCTTGAAGAGCATTGAAGATGATTTTAAGGAAACAAAAAGGGAGCTTACTGAGCTGGCACATGAAACAACCGAAAATTTTCAGAATATTGCTAAAGAGGTTCAGGATAAACAAGCAGGTATGCAAAAAGAATATATTACAATTCTTGGAATATTTGCAGCGATTGTTCTGGCATTTACCGGCGGAACAGTGTTTTCGAGTTCTGTTTTAGAAAATATAAATAAACCTTCGATATACAGAATAACTTTAATTGCTTTAATCATCGGTTTTGTTTTATTTAATCTGATTTGTTTATTAATAGATTTTGTATATCAAATTAATGGTAAAAACGAAAGAAAAAAATGGTTTATCGTGTTTGTTAACTGCGTTTTTATTATAGGAATTGTTGGGGTTTGTTTGGCATATGCTTTTAAATTTCTCTTTTTCACTTAGGAGTATTTGATTATAAAATCTATCAAACTAACAATTATGCCTATAGTATAATAAAAAATTTAAACATCTGCAAAAATCCGGGCAGATTCGGACTTGACAAGGACGGAATTGAAAAGAAGATAGTTGAGCTGATAAAAGAGTGATTCGGACGCTGTATCAATGTTTCAGACTTACCTGAAACAGATTTAACAAAAAACAGTCACTTAAAAATATAACAGAGAGCCATATGTGTGACTCTCTGTTTTTTTGCAGCATAAATACACTTGTTACTGCAATGAAAAAGCAAACAGATATTATTTACTTAAGCACAGCAAAGAATGTCATAAACATCAGCTTTATGTCATAGAAGAAATTAAACTTTCTCAGGTACTCAAGATTATACTTCATCTTTTGCGGAAGTACATCATTTACATATACCTCGTCCGTGTCCTCCGCCCCGCTCAGAAGCTTCTCCTCGTCCTTGAATTTTATACTCGCAAGCGACGTTATACCGGCAGGCATAAGCAGAGTTGCCATCATCTCATCACTGTACCTGTCAACATATCGTTCTACCTCGGGTCGGGTGCCGACAAAACTCATGTCACCCTTCAGAACATTGAAAAGCTGCGGAAGCTCGTCAAGTCGGAATTTCCTGAGAAAATGCCCCGCCCTCGTTACTCTGCTGTCATTGTTTACCGTAACCTGCGTACCAAGCTTTTCCGCATCAGATACCATAGTACGGAATTTGTATATACCGAAAACCCGTCCGTATGTCGTGACACGCCTTTGACGGAAAAATACCTTTCCCTTTGAATCAAGCTTTATCCATATCGCTATTATAAGCATAAACGGTGAAGCTATAACCGTCAGTATAAGTGCGACAAATATATCGAATATCCTCTTTATAACACGGCTTGCTCCCTTTTTAGATAAGATATCATAATAGGGGCGCACAGCCTCATTTTTTAATTTTTCGGGCAGCTCGTCCCACTTTTTCATAATATCCCTCCTGTGCCGCGGCACAGTTCAATTTGTGCTCATAACTTTACTGTACATTAATTCTGTTATGTATTCCGGTGATGTTTCCTATATAAATATCCCTTATTTCAGTGACATAATAACCGCCAAAAAATTTCAAAATCCTCTTTCCCTGAGGTCACTCACAAGCTGAACATAAAACTCCCTGATATCAAGGTCGGGCTTATCATGCCTGAAAAGGTCGATAACATCCGCATGAGAAACCCCGTCCGCAGATTTCGACTCAAGGTAGGTGAACTTTTCTCCCCACTTTGCCGAGTTTATAGTTACAAGTCCGTCATTCGGCCCGTCAAAATGCTTTGCAAGTAAATGAGAAAAATTCAGCGGAAAAGCACTTGTCATCGCTTTATTTATTTTGCTCCCCACACTCTGATAATATACATCCGGCATATCCGGAACATTTTTATTGAACTTTTCACATTCCGAAGCCTTAAGGTCTCCGACTGCCTTTAGAAAATCCGGTGTACTGTCACCTATAAGCTTCAAGGCAGTATTATATTTATCCGCAACACTATTTTGAAAGCTTTCAGGCATATTGTCAAGCAGCCACTCGGCAAAAACACAGCCCCTGTGCGGTGTATTTATTGTTGTAAGCGAAGCGACATACTTATCCGTTCCAAGGCAGGATATAGCATAACGGCTGTCAAGTCCGCCCTTTGAATGGGCAATTATATTTACCTTTTCACAGCCTGTTTTTCTTATGATCTCCTCTATTTTCTTTGCTAACTCCGAACCGCTTTCCTCAATTCCCAGTGCTGACTGCTGTTCTCCGTAATAAAGTACTGCACCGTTTTTTTCAAGCTCCGCCGGTATTCTTCCCCAGTAGTTGAACTTATCTAAATCTCTGAAAAATACTCCGTGAACCAGTAATATAGGATATTTTGTCTTGCAGATATTCTGCCCGCTGCGCTCCTTATTGCGTTTGTATCTTCTCTCCTCCATAGCGATCTCTTTTCTTGTAAGACTTATTATTCTGACAAGAACAATTATATTCGCTATGGGTATCATACCGCAAATCAATCCGATAATACGCCATTTTCCGCCTATCATGGCGGCGCAAAGATATACCCTTATAATTCCGTTCCAGAATATAATAAACAGTGCAAGCACCGCAATCAGAACTTCAAGCCATAATGTTCCGCTGAAAATATCCGAATACACCGTAAGCGAAAGCAAGGCAAAAAAGGAATCGAAAATCAGCAATGCAAGAAATGAGCAGAGCAAATCCGCTCCAAAAGCCGCATTTTTAAGCTTATTGCTCAAACCTTTTCTTGGCACAGGTACAATATTACAAAACAAAAATAAGACAGCAGCCGCCGGATAAAGCCAAGGTGATAAGCTTAATGCCGCTGTGATACATGGAAGTATCGTGGCGGCAAAAAGAAATATTGTAATAACGGAAACACGTATAAAATTTTTCATAGCTCACACTGCCTCAGAGGTCTGCTCATCTTTCACAAGGCGTTCCTTTGCAAGCGCAAGCATAAGCTTGATACGGTTTTCCTGATTAACCTTCGGCGCACCGGGGTCATAGTCTATTGCAACTATATTAGCCCTGTCGTCAAGCATTTTTATAGGTCTTATCATGCCCTTACCGTTGATATGATTAGGCAGACATCCGAACGGCTGGGTGCAGACTATATTCTCAAAGCCGCTTTCGATAAGCTCAAGCATTTCACCCGTAAGCAGCCAGCCCTCACCCATCTTGCTTCCATAGCCTACCATACCTTTGACAAGCGATTTCGTATGAGCATACGTTCCTATGGGGCGGAAACCGTATTTTTTCTGGCTTTCTATAATAGCGCTTTCAAGACCCTCGAGATAATCAAATAACCTCTTCACAACAATATACTTAGCCTTGCTTCCTCCGTAAAGCTTGATATCCTCCAGTCGGTTGTCAACCTTGAACATGGCAAAGCCCATTATTCCGGGGAGGTTTACCTCGCAGTCCTGACTGTGCAGAAAGTTTTCAAGGTCATTATTGCCGAGTGCGGAGTACTTTACATATATTTCTCCGACTATACCTACTTTGACTTTCGGCACCTTATTTTGCTTTATCTTTGAAAAATCATGTGCTATGCTGTCGAGATTTTCCGACATTTCCTTTTTGGTGAAGCCATGTCCTGCGGCAAGTATATCCGTGAGCTTTTTTACCCACTTATCAACACAGCCCTGACTTTCTCCCTTATTTATTTCATATGGCATAACCTGATTATGCAGAGCCATAAGCATATCGCCGTATACAAGTCCTGCCGCAATTCTTCTTATCATAGGGAGGGTCAGCTTGAATCCGCTGTTTTTCTCAAGTCCCGACATATTAAGGGATATTACAGGCACATTCTCAAGTCCTGCTTTTACGAGAGCCTTTCTCAGAAGATGTATATAATTTGACGCACGACAGCCGCCGCCCGTCTGCGTTATAAGCAATGCTGTCTTATTTACGTCATATTTTCCGCTTTGCAGAGCATGAATAAGCTGTCCTATTACAAGAAGTGCCGGATAGCAGGTATCGTTATGGACATATTTCAGTCCGACCTGCGCTATCTCAGGACCCTCCGTATCAAGCAGGACCGCATTATAACCGTAATGCACAAATACATTTTTCATAATTTCAAAATGTATCTTAGCCATCATTGGTATGAGAATGGTATAGTTCTCCTTTCTCATTTCCTTTGTAAACAGCAGTCTGCCGGTTTCATCATATACAAGCTTAGCCATCTTATCACTCCTATTACCGATTTCAGGCTTATAATCTTATTTATTCTTTTCCGTTGCCGCAAGCAGACTTCTCAGCCTTATCTTGACAGCACCGAGATTTGTAATCTCATCAATTTTAATCTGTGTATATATTCTTCCGTGCTTTTCAAGTATCGCACGTACCTCATCCGTAGTAATTGCATCAACGCCGCAGCCAAAAGAAACAAGCTGAACAAGCTCCATATCATCATACTGACTTACATATTCGGCAGCCGCATACATCCTCGAATGGTATGTCCACTGATTGAGCACACTCGTTTTCACCTTTTTAACTTCCTTGTCGCTGACAACGTCCTCCGAAACAAGTGCGACATCAAAGCTTGTTATAAGCTTATCTATACCGTGATTTATCTCCGGGTCAACATGATACGGACGACCGGCAAGAACTATTATACTCTTGCCCTTTTCCCTTGCCCTCTTAATAATGTCATCTCCGTACTCCCTCACCTTTCTGAGGTATTCGTCGCGGGCTTCATAGGCTGCCTTTGCGGCATCCTTTACTTCCTTCTGGGATATATCTCCGAAGTATTTAACAAGCTCTTCATGGATTTTTTTCGGGAAATCCTTGGGTCTGTGTATGCCTACAAATTCATGGAAAAACTTAACGCTCTCTATTTCCCTGACATTGGCATGAATAACCTCGGGATAATATGCAACAACAGGACAGTTGTAATGGTTATCTCCCAGATGCTCGTCAAAGTTGTATGACATACACGGATAGAATATCTGCTTTATTCCTTTATCGAGCAGCCATTGTATATGACCGTGCATAAGCTTTGCCGGGAAACATACGGTATCTGACGGAATGGTTTGCTGTCCGTGCAGATACAGTTTTCTGTTTGAAAAAGGCGACACAACAACCTCAAAATCCAATTTTGTAAGGAACGTATGCCAGAACGGAAGAAGCTCATACATATTAAGACCGAGCGGTATTCCTATCTTGCCTCTTTTTGCTCCCTCTTTCGGCTTATAGCTTCTCAGAAGCCCAAGCTTATACTGATATATATTGAAGCTGTCATCGGGTGATTTTTTCGTAACAGGCTTTTCGCACCTGTTTCCTGCAATAAATTTTCTTCCGTCATTAAAGGTATTTACGGTAAGACGGCAGTTATTGCTGCATCCGCCGCAGTTTACGGCTTTTATCTCATGCTTGAAATTATTAAGCTCCTCCATACCCGAAAGACTTGAAGTATAATCCTCCGTGCATTTAGATTTTGCATAAAGAGCCGCGCCGTATGCACCCATAAGACCGGATATATCGGGTCTTATAACATCAACGCCCATTTCCTGCTCGAATGCTCTCAGCACTGCGTCATTGAGGAATGTTCCTCCCTGAACCACAATTTTTTTGCCAAGCTCTCGCGGGCTTGAAACTCTTATGACCTTGTAAAGAGCATTTTTTACAACGCTCAGACACAAGCCTGCGGATATATCCTCAATAGTCGCCCCGTCCTTCTGTGCCTGCTTAACGGAAGAATTCATGAATACGGTACACCGTGAGCCGAGGTCAACAGGATGCTTTGCAAGAAGTCCCATTTCCGAAAATTCCTCCACAGAATAACCGAGGGCATTTGCAAAGGTCTGCAAAAATGAGCCGCAGCCTGATGAACAAGCTTCATTAAGGAATATATTATCTATGACACCGTTCCGTATCTTGAAGCATTTTATATCCTGTCCGCCTATATCTATGATAAATTCAACATCGGGCATGAATTTCTTTGCCGCTGTCATATGTGCAACAGTTTCAACTATTCCGAAATCCACACCGAACGCATTTTTTATAATCTCCTCACCGTATCCGGTGACAGCTGAGCCTTTTATTTTTATTCCGGGGCATTTTTTATATATATTCTCAAGAAATTTTTTGACAATCGGCACCGGGTTGCCGCTGTTGGACATATATTCGGAATACAGGAGCGTGCCCTTATCATCCGTAACAACACCCTTGACGGTCGTTGAGCCCGCGTCTATTCCGACAAAAGCATTTCCCTTATATCCCTCAAGAGTACCATTTTCAACCTTGGCAAGTGAATGTCTTTTTCTGAATATTTCAAGTTCCCGTTCATTGTCGAAAAGCGGCTTATTGAATGCGAAATTTCCCGTACCCCTGTATTTTTCTATCTTTTGACATACCAAATCAAAATCTATGTTCTTTTCCGCACAAAGTGCCGCACCTATGGAAACATAATAAAGTGAATTTTCGGGGCATATTCCCTTTGTTCCGAGTACCTTATCAAAATCCTTTCTCAGCTGCGGAATAAATGTGAGCGGTCCTCCGAGATATACGACATTTCCCTTTATTTCCCTGCCCTGTGCAAGTCCCGATATTGTCTGATTTACAACCGCCATAAATATACTTGCGGCAACATCTTCTTTTCTTGCTCCCTGATTGAGCAGCGGCTGAATATCGGTTTTAGCAAAAACTCCGCAGCGTGAAGCAATAGTATAGGTTTTTTCATGCTTTTCGGCAAGACCGTCAAGCTCCTCAATAGGCACGTTGAGAAGAGTTGCCATCTGGTCAATAAATGCTCCTGTGCCGCCTGCACACGAGCCGTTCATACGAACCTCCATTCCTCCCGAAAGAAAAAGAATTTTTGCATCCTCGCCGCCAAGCTCAATTACAACATCCGTATCAGGCAAAAAGGTATTTGCCGCAGCTCTTGTGGCATATACCTCTTGTATAAAATCTATTCCGCAGGCCTCTGCTACACCCATTCCCGCGGAACCCGACATTGATACAAGCGCCGTTTCTCCCTCGGGTATTTTTGTCCTTACGATTTTTAAAAGTTCCGCTATTTTTCCGGTGATCTGTGAATAATGTCTCTCGTATATGTTAAATAATATATTATTGTCCTCATCAAGTACTACGCACTTAACGGTTGTGGATCCTATATCAAGACCGATTCTTACCATGCTCAGTTCTTCCTTTCCAAAGCTCGGGTATATTTATATGCAGAAATTAACCGTCATTAATTTGTTTTTCTACACAAATATACATTTCAACCTAAGATATTATTATAGAACATACGGGTATTTATATTATTCTTATCGGGAATTAAAAAGTCGAAAAAATGAATAATATTTTACCTTATCTGTTTTTATTTTCTTAATTTCCGCATAAAAGGACATAAACTATTGTATTTTTCCCGAAAAAGTAATATAATTTGGTTTAGTATGAAAAATCATGGTGTTGAAATCAAGACACCAAAAAAACGGAGAATGAACATTTTATGCATAAAATATATAACGCTTTAAGCTCGCACAGAAGAATTATTCTTTTTTTATGTGATTTTGTGCTTTGGAATTTATCATATTATCTTTCGTATATTATAAACTACGGAATAAGTCGGGATAACTTTTTGCTGACGGAAAATACCGACATCTTCCTCGGCGGAGCATTTATAGTAAATATCTGCTTCACCGTTGTATTCCTTCTGTTCAGGCTTTATAATAAATTATGGCGGTATGCTGATATTGAGGACTTTTTCTATGCCGGAATAGCCTCATTCACGGCAAATCTTTCATTTATGGTCATAACAATGATTTTCGGTGCTTTTATTCCGGATTTCAATTTAGGCACCGGGTCATATATAACATTTGCACTTATGTCAACCCTGTTTGTTATGATGTTCAGGATCATTTACCGTCTTAATAAAATACTGGAAAGAAGGAACCTTGCGCATAAGGCAAAAAAGCGTCTCCTGATCATAGGCGGCGGGGAGGGTGCTCTGTCTGTATTGAGTGAGCTTTCAAAAACCCCGGGAAACGAATATATCCCTGTATGCATAGTAGACGATAACAAGGAAAAGCTTCATCGCCGTATATCAGGAGTTAAGATTGTCGGAACAACATATGAGATACCCGAAATATGTGAAGAATACGATATCGAGGTCATATTATTTACGATATCGCAGATAAGTATAACAGACAAGAAGAGAATACTCGATGCCTGCACAAAGACGCACCTTGAGGTAAAAATCATTCCGAATATATATAATCTTATGACAGCCGGTGTGCCGATAACCTCATCCATAAGGCAGGTTGAGGTTGAGGATCTTCTCGGACGTGAACCTGTTGTATTCGATACGGAAAAATACGGAAAGTATCTTATCGGGCAGACCGTTCTTGTAACAGGCGGCGGCGGATCGATAGGCTCCGAGCTATGCCGTCAGATAGCAAGACTCAGACCGAAACACCTTATTATACTTGATATATACGAAAATAATGCATACGAAATTCAGCAAGAGCTTATAAGGAAGCACGGGACCGATCTGTCATTCGAGGTACAGATAGCCTCTGTACGTGACGAGGAAAAGCTTGAGCATATTTTCGCAACAAAAAATATTGATGTCGTATTCCATGCCGCGGCACACAAGCACGTACCTCTTATGGAAACAAATCCGGAGGAGGCTGTTAAAAACAATATTTTCGGCACACTCAAGCTTGCAAGAACCGCAGACAAACATCATGTTAAGAATTTCGTGCAGATTTCAACCGACAAGGCAGTAAATCCCACGAGCGTGATGGGTGCTTCAAAGAGAATTTGCGAAATGATAATACAAATGATGGGAAAGCAGAGTAAAACCAACTTTGTCGCCGTACGGTTCGGCAATGTTCTCGGCTCGAACGGATCCGTAATACCGCTGTTCAAGGAACAGATCCGCACGGGCGGCCCCGTCACCGTGACACACCCGGATATCATACGTTATTTCATGACGATACCTGAAGCCGTATCACTCGTCCTCACGGCGGGAAGTCTTGCAAAGGGCGGAGAAATATTCATCCTTGATATGGGTGAGCCTGTCAAAATAAAGGTACTTGCGGAAAATCTTATACGTCTTTCGGGCTTTAAGCCTCACGAAGATATAAAGATAGAATATACAGGTCTTCGCCCCGGTGAAAAGCTTTATGAGGAGCTTCTTCTCAACGAGGAGGGCATAACAAAAACAGACAATAAGAAAATCTATATCGGCAAACCGATTGAATTCAGCGTAGATATGTTTACCGAGCATCTGAAAAAACTGCATGATGCCGCAAACAGAAATGACAAGGAAGCAGTTGAAAAAATTATAACCGAAATTGTCCCGACATACCATCATGAAACAATAGGTGCCGAATCCCTGCCCGAAAATATCGAAGAGGAAACAGGCGAATAATCATTCAGAATCAAAAAACAGCCGCACGGTTGCATTTTTTCGCACCGTGCGGCTGCTTTTTGATTTCAACTTATTTTCTTCTTTTCAATACTGTTCATTATCAATGGAAAAACCTCGTCAGGCTTTATATCGAGTACAAGGGCAAATTCGTTATGCAAAAGTTTTTCAGCCTGCTTCAATATCGCCTCATCCGATTGATGCAGCTTTTTTCCCTTTTTTTCCTGTGAAAGCCTTTTCAGATAAAGCGTCTTTATAAGTCTGAAAAGCATATGTCTGTCGCCCTCGGTTATAATTCTCTGATACTGCTCCCTCCGCTCATTATCATCGCCCGCTTCAATAATTTCCTCCTCGGCAATTGAATTTATCATGTCATAGACTTCCTCTTCAGAAAGGACAGGCTTCATTTTTCCAATAAGTGATTCATTATCTGCCGGAACGAATATAGTTGAATTTTCATCATACACAGGGTGCAATACCAGATAATTGACATATTTGCCGCCTATCCTTTTTTGTTCTGTTCCCGTTATTTTACAAACCCCCTGAGAACCATATATAACGGTATCTCCTGCTTCAAACACACTATCGCCTCCTTCTGCAAACTCTATATTATATACTATAATTATAATACTTTCCGAAAAAAATTGTCATAGGCAAATTAAACAAATATAATCATATAATTATAGAAGTAAAAATGTATAGAAAACGGCTGTACTCCGAATGTGTACAACCGTTCTTTCTTTTTCATCTTATCAAAGTTCGTTTGAAGGCACCGTCACTCCCTCGGGACGGTTTACTTTATCCTCGTCACCAAAGTAGATATTATACCACAGGAGAAACACATATATCGTCCACACCTTGCGGCTGTTGTCATCCTTGCCGTTAAAATGGTCGTCAAGATAAGATACTATAAGTTCGGTATTGAAGAATTTTTCCGCTGTCGGAGAGGTAAACATTTCTTTTACCCTTTCATAGTATTTCTTATCCTTGAGCCATACCCTTGTAGGAACAGGAAAACCTAACTTGGGTTTCTGTGCCGTTGCCTTCGGCAAATGACGCAGAGCAGCCATTCTCATGGCATATTTTGTCGTTCCGTGTGCGATGCGCAGTTTTGTCGGTATCGTTCTTGCAACCCTGAATACTTCCCTGTCGAGGAACGGTACACGCAGTTCAAGAGAATTAGCCATACTCATGCGGTCGGCTTTAAGAAGGATATCTCCCACCATCCAAAGGTTTATATCAAGATACTGCATCTTGGTAACCTCATCATAGTGCTTTACCCTGTCGTAATATTTGCGGCAAAGGTCCTGCGGACGTGTTACTATGGAATTATCCTTTAGTATCTTCCTTTTTTCCTCGTCATCATACATAAATGCATTTCCGATAAACTTATCTTCGGTTTTTCTTGCTCCCCTGAGTATATATCCCCTGCCCTTAATATGCGGCCATTTCTTAGCCTTCCTTGCAAGCGCATAACGCAGCTTCTCGGGGAGGATTTTCTGATAAACCTTGAACACATGAGGCTCATTATATACCGTATAGCCACCGAAAAGCTCGTCAGCTCCCTCACCGGAAAGAACAACTTTTACATATTCACTCGCAAGCTTCGACACAAAATAAAGAGCGATACATGACGGGTCGGCAAGCGGCTGATCCATATGATACTGAACTCTCGGCACAGCCTCCCAAAACTCCTCGGAGCCTATGAGATGAGTATGATGCTCAACGCCTATCTCCTTTGAAAGTCCCTCTGCCCAGCTTATCTCATTATATTTTTCTCCGAAATCAAAGCCTACGGTAAAGGTTTTCTGATCGGCAAAATAAGTCGATACATAGCTCGAATCAACTCCGCTTGACAGGAAACATCCCACCTCGACATCACTTATCTTATGTGTATTTACCGAATTTTCAAATACTTCCTCTATCTTATCCACCGCTTCCTTTTCCGTAAGGCTGTAATCCGGCTCAAATGTTGCCTCAAAATATCTTGTTGTCGTCACCTTACCATTCCTGAACCACATATAATGACCCGGAAGAAGACAGTATATCCCCTCAAAAAAGGTTTCCGGCGGAACGACATACTGGAATGACAGATAATTGTCCAGTGCCTTATAATTGAATTTCTTTTCGTATTTCGGATGTTCAAGAATACTCTTTATCTCCGAGCCGTATATAAGCTCACCGTCTATGACAGCATAATGCATGGGCTTTATCCCGAAGAAATCCCTTGCAATAAAAAGTGAACCGTCCTTTGTATTATATATTGCAAAGCCGAACATTCCCCGCAGCTTGTTAAGAAGCTTTTCGCCCCACTGCTCGAAACCGTGTATAAGAACCTCGGAATCCGCATTTGTATAGAATTTATGTCCTTTTTCTTTAAGCTCCTCACGAAGCTCCTTGTGGTTGTATATCTCTCCGTTAAACATAAGAACAAGAGTTTTATCCTCGTTGTAAATGGGCTGATCTCCGCCTTCAAGGTCAATTATACTAAGGCGGCGAAAACCCATGGATATTCTGTTGTCCTTATAATATCCCACACTGTCCGGGCCTCTGTGAGTAATAACATCAGTCATGTTTTCAAGGACTTTATCCCTGTCGATAACTTCACCCGTAAATCCGCATAATCCGCACATATTTCTTCCCCTTCCCGTATTTTTGCATTTATTATAAAACCATACAATTAGAATTTTACCATAATAATGCCAAACTTTCAACTGCTTAATTAAAATTCCCTATGTATATAAAATTACAACACAGAACGTCTGATTAAATACATACAATTATACAAACAGGGCGGA
>CANPXK010000013.1 GCA_947585965.1 uncultured Clostridia bacterium | reverse complement strand
TTATCCTTGTCGGAAAAATGCTTGAGCATGGACACACCCGTATTCTGAAGTTCACGGTCATAATACTCTATTATTTTTCTTCTGCGTTTCAGCATAGACGGATAGCGTTTCAACTGTGCTATACCAATGGCAGCGGTAATATCGGTCATATTACACTTATAATAAGGTCCGACTATATCATATTCCCACGCTCCGAGCCTCGTTTTTGCAAGTGCATCTTTTGATTGACCGTGAAGCGAAAGCAACATATACTGTTTGTATAATTCATCACTGTCAAGTCCGTCATGTCTTTTCCATGTGACCGCACCGCCCTCGGCAGTCGTAAGATTTTTTACGGCATGAAAAGAAAATGCGGTAAAATCGGCAATAGCGCCCGACATGAGCTGATATCTTCTTGAACCGAATGAGTGTGCCCCGTCCGCAAGAATTATAACCCTGCCGAAAACCTCCTGCAATGGAGTACTTGCATGAAACAGCGCACGTTTTGAATTGACTGCGTCATATATTCTGTCATAATCACAGGGAACACCGCCGATATCCACGGGTATTATAACCTTTGTTTTTTCCGTTATCAGGTACGGAAGCTTATCGTAATCCATCTGCACGGAATTTTCTCCGCAGTCTATCATGACGGGAGTTGCACCAACATGACAGATAACGCTTGCCGAAGCCGTATAGGTATATGCAGGAACGATTACCTCGTCGCCCTCTCCAACACCGAGAACACGCAGTGTCATTTCAAGTGCGGAAGTACATGAATCAAAGCAAGCGGTTTTTTCACTCATGCAAAATTCCGTTATCATTTTTTCAAACTTCTTAGTTCGCGGGCCTGTCGTTATCCAACCGCTTTTCAAGGCGGCGGCTACCTCATCAATCTCCTCCTGCCCAACATCCGGCGGTGAAAACGGTATCTTCATAATTGACCTGCCTCCCTCTATAATGTAACTTTACTAAAACAACTCATCAAGTAATATGTAGTATCTTAACTTTTCAAAATCGGGTTTTACTCCAAGACTTTCAAACAACATATCAGAGTGATACCCCTTATACAGAATACCTCCGTTATATCTGCCACTGAAATTATCCTTAAGACTTCTGTAGCATATAGCAATATCCTGCCACATATCGGCAACTCCCGCTCTGCCTAAATCTATAAATCCGCTTATAACACCGTTCGATGTAAGCACATTGGGCAAACCGTAGTCACCGTGTGTAAACACTAAGTCCTCAATTGGTCTGTTTTTCTCCAACCATTCCAAAAGCTCAAACGGATCTTTAAATCCATCCTCTCCAAAAGTTTCCGGCTGAACATTATCCATATCAACAAGATTATTTTCAACATTATATCGTGCCGCTTTCAGCTTTACATCAAGCGTATTAATACACGGACAATCAGAAATATCTATGCTTTGTAATTTTTTTAATCCACTCGACAGAAGTGACACTAACATTTCGGGATCTTTCATACATTTGTCGGAACAAAGCATTTCACCATTTATCCTCGACATTAGCAAATATGATATACCGTTCCATGTTTCATAGTAAAGACACCTCGGAACCGGAATTTTGCCGTCAAGCCATTTCATTACGGTATATTCATTATCTGATTCACAACTCTGCTTTTGTATCTTAAGAACCATATCATCAAATAACAATACATTTGAACCGGACATTCCCACATTATCTTTATTATATTTCTTATTGTGTATTATCTCTTTGAGCTTTTGCGGGATTTTATTCATATCAAACATAACGCATCACATTAATCTATCCCATTTTGCACCTTAGCAGCTTTCAGAGTATTTTTCATAAGCATTGCGATAGTCATAGGACCCACTCCTCCGGGAACAGGTGTAATATATGATGCCTTTGGCTCAACTGCCGCAAAATCGACATCTCCGCAAAGTTTGCCGTTTTCGTCCCTGTTTATGCCGACATCAAGAACAACCGCACCCTCCTTTACCATATCCGCTGTTACAAATTTCGGTCTGCCGACAGCGGCAACAAGAATATCGGCTTTTGAACATATCTCTTTAAGATTTTTCGTCTTGCTATGGCATATTGTAACAGTACCGTTTTCATGAAGAAGCAACATTGCCATTGGCTTGCCTACTATATTACTTCTGCCGATAACAACACAATTCTTTCCGCTTACATCTATTCCCTCTGTATGTATCATCTCCATAACTCCGGCAGGTGTGCAGGGAAGAAAATCGTAGTCGCCTATCATTATTTTTCCCACATTCGATGGGTGAAAGGCATCAACATCTTTAAGCGGTGAAATAGCATTGATAACCGCTGTTTCATCAAGATGTTTAGGAAGTGGAAGCTGACAAAGTATTCCGTTTATTTCCGGCTTATTGTTAAGTTCCTCAACGAGTGCAAGGAGTTCTTCCTGTGTAGTTTCTGTCGGAAGTGCATATTCTTCCGAAACAAAACCGACCTCAGCACAGGCTTTTTTCTTATTGTTTACATATACCCTTGATGCCGGGTCATCTCCCACGATTATAACCGCAAGTCCGGGTGTTATTCCTTTTGCCTTAAGTTCCTCACACTGAGCCTTAACCTCGGAGCGTACCTTTGCAGATACCTCTTTGCCGCTTATTATCTTAGCCATTTTAATAATCCCCTTTATATATAATTTTAATACTCGCTGTGTGTCACACTTTCCTTTTTCGCCTTTTTGAGATTGATAATCAGCAGAACAATTCCCACAATTACCAGAACAGCCGACAAAATCTGAGATACTCTTAGATTGAGTAACGGAACATACAGGCTGTCCGTGCGAAGTCCCTCTACTATCATACGCTCAAAGCCGTACCATATCAGGTATAAAAGGAACATCTGTCCGTCAAATTTTCTCCATTTAAGACTAATAAAAAACAGAACTCCAAATCCCAAAAGACACCATAACGACTCATATAAAAAGCATGGGTGAACGGCAACTCCGCCTGTATTTTCACTTACCATCCCCCAAGGGAGGTCGGTCGGTGTGCCGAAAGCCTCCTGATTTATGAAATTTCCCCATCTGCCTATTCCCTGTCCGATAAGAAAACCCATCGCTCCTATATCAAGTATAGCCGGAATATTCATCTTCTTAATTTTTGCAACAATACAAGCCGCACCTAAACCGCCGATTATACCGCCGTATATTGCAAGTCCGCCTTTATGTATTGCAAATATCTCCAAAGGATTTTCTGCATAGTCGCTCCAGCTGAAAATAACATAATATATTCTTGCACCGATTATTCCGAAAATAAGACCGGCAAGCACGCAGTCAAAAAAGCTGTCGCCGTTTATTTTATATCTCTTAAGGCTCAGCATGGCAAACAGCAGTGCAAGCAAAAAGCCTGCACCGATTATTATGCCGTACCAGTATACCTCAAAGCCGTTTATCGAAAAAGCCACTCTGTTTATATTAAAGCTTAATCCCAATTCAGGGAAACTGACATTGAACATTTCAAATCCTCCGTTTTGGAAACATTACCTTATTCCGATTTTATAACCGACAGGCAGCAGTTATCGACATCAAGCTGATGCTCAAGACGTTCGTTTATATCATTCAGTGTAACATTGGCTATAATTTCCGCAGGTTCAAAAATTTCTCTGCCCGTAAAATGTCCGTTTATAAGCTCGGAGGCAATGCTTTGTTTACGATCAAAGCCTGATGCAAATATTCCGTATACGGATTTTCTTGCATTATCAAAATCCTCATGGGATATTCCGTTTTTATGAAGTTTTCCGACAGCATCGCATATCATTTCAGCAGCAGCCTTCGGATCGGCGGATTCTCCCGAGAAAATGACAGAACGATATCCAAGACCCTCAAGATATTCATTTCCGAAGCTTGAATTTATAAGCTTTTCATCAAGAAGCCTTCGATAAAGCTCGGAGCCTGTTCCTACAAAGGCACTTAGCATTATGCTTGTGCATATAAGCTCCTTATTAGTGGCATATTTATCCGTGCTGTTCTCCTTAAATCCCAGTTCAAACTGAGGCACTCCCACGGGGAGAATCTGTTCGGTATAAGACTTTACTGTTTTATAAGGCTCGTCAGGGAAGATAACTCTTGTATCTACCCTTTCGCACGTCTTTAATTTTTCATCCGCTATTTTAAGAACCTCATACGGATCTGCCGCACCGACAACGGCGAGCACCATATTGTTAAGGTTATAATAGCTGTTATAACATTCATAAAGTATCTGCGGAGTTATTTTCGCAATGGTTTCAACACTTCCCGCAATATCTTTATTTATGGGGTGATTATGATAAAGACCGGTAAGCAGGTTCATCATGACTCTCCAATCGGGACTGTCATCATACATTTTTATTTCCTGAGATATTATCCCCTGCTCCTTTGCAACGGTTTCATCCGTGAAATACGGAGATTGAACAAGGTCTAAAAGTATTTCAAGCGATTCCCTGAAATTATCCGTGCAGGAGAAAAGATAGCAGGTCATATCAAAGGATGTAAATGCATTTGCAGACGCACCGACCTTTGCATACTTTGAAAAAGCATCTCCGTCCTCGCTTTCAAAAAGCTTATGCTCAAGATAATGAGCAGTACCGTCCGGAACGGTTACCTCTCTCCCATTAAACATAAATTTTGAATATACCGAGCCGAATTTTGTTCCTATGCTCGCATAGGTGGAATTGAAGCCCTTTTTGGGATATACAATAATCTCCAGCCCCGATCTGTGTTTCATACGGTAATATTCTTCATTCATACGTTTGTTTGTAATCTTGGTAAATTCCATATATCAGCCGCCGCAGCGGCAAACACCTCCCATCAGTTTCCCTTAAGCGTAAATACCGTATCAAGCTGCACTTTATTTGCAAGCTCAATTATTCTTTCCTTGGAAATTCCGTCCGTAAGTTCCGCAGCCTTAGCCGGTGTAAGCTGATTTTTTCTCAAAACTCCACCTATATAATAATCCTGAAGTGCCGCAAGGCTGTCAAGCGACGACATGAGCGAGTTTTTAACCGCAAGCTTTGCATTGACAAGTTCCTCATCGCTTATATCTCCCTTTTTAAGAAGTTCAAGCTGTTCAAGAACTGCATTTTTTGTCTTTTCAATATTTTCCGTTTCAACGCCGCTGTCTATGAGCAAAACACCCTTATTATTATCCACACGGCTTACGCAGTAATAACAAAGACTTTGTTTTTCTCTGACATTGAGGAAAAGTTTGGATGTCGGCGTCCCGCCGAGCACAGCGGACATAAGCGAATTTTCCAGTGCCGCCCTGTCATCATTATCATAATTGCACCTGAAACCCATGACAAGCTTAGACTGCGACAATTCCTGATCTTCCGAAACATATTTTACTTTCTCCGGTACAACATCCGTATGTTCCGGTTTCTCTGTCGTCCTCGGCTTGTCGCCAAAATATTTCACAAATCCCTCATAAGCCTTTTCGGTCGAGGCACTTCCGAGCATTGTAAGCTCAACCCTTGCCTGTGAAAGAAGTCTTTTCCATGCGGAATATACATCGGCATTTGTCAGTGCCTCAACCTCTTCCCTACTGCCGAAGCGTCCTATTGAATACAGTTCCTCACTGCACATATTTTCGATACAGCGTTTTATTGCATAATAACGCTTATCGTTATATTCCGAATCAATACTTTCGATAAGCTGACGCCTTTCCTGTTCTATATCCTCTTCAGAAAAAAGTCCGTCATTTACGTTCGGCTCAAATATTATCGAAGAAAGCAAATCAGCAAGCTCTGCCGAAACCGCCTCTTTGTTGAGTGTATAGTTATCGTCTAATCCCGAAACGGCTATTGTCAGTGCCTGACAGTCGCCCATTTGTCTTACAGACGGATAAAGAGACGCACCATACAGACTGTCAAGCTTTCTGCTGAGAGAAGTAAAATCAGGATATTTTTTGCATGAACGTGTCAGTACACACGCCAGAAGTGCATTAGCTGCCGCCGTCTGTCTGCTTAGCGGAACCAACAGTGTGGCGCTCAATCTTCCTATTTTAAATCTGTCATCCGTAATGCTTCCGAAGGTTACACCTTCACAGATTTTTCTTTGTACAAATTCAGACATTCCAACATCTCCAATCCTCTTTAAAATATTACACAATATAGTATACCATATATTTCATGGATATAAAAGTGAAATTAATATTAATTTTGAAATATCGTGTTATAAAAAACCTCACACGGACAAGGTGCTGTCACAATATAACAATACCCTGCCGCCGAATTATGGCAGCAGGGCAGTAGTTTTATATTATTTTTCGGCAACAGCATTTTTATTTTCCATCCTGTTCAAAATCAGTAAAAGAAGTTTATCATAGCGTAAAAGCTTTTTAATAAGCTCTATAAAAATTGAAGTAGCCAATGATGTAATTAACAAAACTAAATCTATAAGCAGCCAATGCTTAAAAGAATAAATAAACGATCCAAATAATATTTGACGGTAAAAGTTGTGTATAAAAAATATGTTCATTGAATGTTTTCCTATAAAGATAAGAAACTGTCTGACAACAGGAATATCAACTATAAAATCATAACAATAATATATAAAGAATACAGGTACTATATTATCTCTGAACTCATATGTATAGTTTCTATTTTTTCCATTGAGCATAACATAGGCGATATAAAAAGCTGCCATAATAACAGTTGATATCAAAAACTTTAATGTCTTACTGAGATATTTGTTTTTGGTTATTTTAAAAGCTTTCATACGTACCAATATATCATATTGCGCAAATACCGAGCCTAAAATAACCACAAGCATCCATTTGAACAGATTATTATATTCTCCTACCTCAAAGTTCTCAGCAGGAAATATCATTCTCGGCACTATGAAGCAGGCGAGCAGGACAAGAAGTACACCCCATTTTTTATACAGCATCGTTATAAACGGTACCACAATGACTATAAAAATTGCCAGCCCCATATACCACCATGTGCCGTTCATTGACGGCGTATCGCTAAGAAATGTAAGACCAAGGAAATCTAACAGCATTTTAAATATCCCCTGTACTATTGACTCTATTCCATTCCCTGTAAAATATGTTGGAAAAGACCGTTCGGGTTTTAATACTGAAACCGCAATCAGTGAAATTAAAAATACAAACCAGTATCCCCACATTAGCTTCAGCAGTCTTTGACCCAGATAGGATTTATATTGTTCTCCTGTCAGACAGGAATTGCTGTTGTATTTCTTTAATGACAGTGTAAGACCATAGGCGCTGAGGAATGCAAATATCGCCACACAAATCTTAAAAAAACTTGTAAGAAGCAGCATAGTTGATTCGGAAAACGGGGATAAGTCTACATTATAATTCACAAATCTTGAACTTTGAAAAAAATTATGATAGTGAAGTAAAAGTAATATAGCTATACCTTTAATCGCAAGGGTATCCTTTTTAGAAAAAACCATATTTTACCTCCCTGTTTTTTACTAAACAAACAAAAATGCTCCCCACCGAAATTAAACGGGGGGCATAAACCTACCTCTGAACTTAATTATCTTCCAACTTAAGCAGGTAAAGCTTATCCTTAACAATAAAGCCTGCCTTATTCCACAGAGCAACAGCCGAAGCATTTCCCACATGGGTATAGAGCATAGGAGTAAGCTGACGCTCCTTTATCTTATTCACAACAAAAACACACATCCTGTAGCCGTAGCCCTTTTTGCGTTCATTATCAAGAACAGCGACCGACTTTATCCTCAGATACTTTTCCGTCGGACTTCCTATTGCAGCGTTAGCTATCATCTTTCCGTCCTTAACGAGTGCATAAAGCTCTGTGTCGAGATATTCATTTACCTTACGTTCAAATTTATTATTCCATCCGAATTCATCGGAGAGTGCACGATAAAAATCCGTAACAAGCTTTACGTGCTCTTCATTATCCTTATCTATACGAATAATTTTCTCATCATTGCTTTTTGCTGTCTCCGTGATCTCTTCACCATCATATTCATATACCGCAAGAGAGTATTCATCCTTGACAACATAATTAAGCTCCAGTGTTGCAAGCGCATAAAGATCCGAAAAATTTTCAGCAACATCATGCTTAAGATAAATCTCCGCCTGCGGAATTTTACAATCACGTATAAAACGGCAGATATCTATAAGCTTATTTGTATCATCCTTTATTGTTGAGGATGTCCATAACCAAACTCTATGTCCCCTTTTTGAAGTAAGAATAATAACATTTCTATGATCCGAATACATATCATAGTTATATTCTATTCTCGCCGATTCTATGGAATTAAATATAACTGAATCCGCCAGATACTCCTTACTGTTAAAAATCTCATCGGTTCCCGATACTCTGTCAAATTTGGTTGCCATGTCTATTCCCCCTGTGCCTTTCCTTTTATCGGCTGTAAAAAAATGAAATCGGGTTCGATATCACAATTTACATCATGTTATCCGTCCGTCGGATAATACACTCATATTTTAAACCTTTTTACATTATATTGCAAGACATCAGCAAATTTTTTTAAAATTTTCAGTAGACCGGTTATCATAATATCCAAAAACATCTTCTATTTTATATAAAAATATGTTATAATACTGTTTGATTGGACAAACCCGGATAAGTATGAAATAAGGTGAGGAAAACAAAGGAGGAAGAAATGGTTTCAAAAAGATTGATAATACGCAATCCCGAAGGTCTGCATATGCGGCCTGCCGCTGTGTTTGCAGAGGAAATGGGTAAGTTTGAATGTGAAATAACAATAAGCACCGAAAATGATGAGGTAAATGCAAAGAGCATTTTAAGCATTATGACAGCCTGCATAAAATGCGGAACGGAAATAAACCTCCGATGTGATGGAGCAGACGAAGAAGAAGCAATGGAAAAAGCGGTTTCTCTTATAGTTTCGGAATTTCGTGACGTGTGATTTTAAATCAGTTCGTATTATTTAAACAAAACAGCCTTACAGATGTGTCAAACACTGTACGGCTGTTTTTCATTTTGTATTCCGTTTCACAATGCTGCTCTTAAAAGCTCGGATTAAACAGTCAGCGCGGCTTATTCCGGGTTTTATGAAAGGCTTGCGGTATCGGTTTTTATATTTTTCGAGGTATCGTTCATATACGGGTCAAATTCCTTGATTTGAATACCTCCCAATGCACCGCCCTTATATGTAAAGCTTACAATATTATCATCCGCATATATTGAATCCTTTATAACAAAGCCCTCTTCGGCAAGCTTATTCAGAACCTCTGTGGCAAGCTCCTTCCGCTTTTCGATATCGCCGTTTCTGTATTCATCCGTCATAGTCAATGCACTTATTCTTTCATCGGTTATATCCATTGCCTGCAATTCTTCATCTGTAAATTCGTCAGAGGAAGTGCTTGATTCCTGCTTACTGCTTTCATCGTCCTTACTGTTATCATCTGCCTTACTGCTTTCAGTACTTTCCTCAGTCTTTTCGGAATTTTGTGAAGTTAAAGTCTTTGGGCTTTCCTCCGATTCCCTGCTGTTATTACAACCCGCAAATGAGGCCGCACAAGACACAGCAAGCGTGGAGCAAATCGCAATTGTCAGGATTTTTCCTGCTTTCATGGTTATCCCCCTTATCGTGCAATTTTTTTAAGTATAACACAAAAATTCTTTATTTACAACCATACATTTTAATTTTTGAATATCGATCAAAGCAATATTTATCACATTTCCTGCCAAAGACTCTCTATTTCCTCAAGGAAGAAAGATAAACATCCAGAAGCTTTGCGGCTGTTTGTTTTTCATGGCTCCCACAGGATTCGAGCCGCATAATAAGCTCCTCAATCCCGGGCTGATTTATATCCTCCTCAGTCAGTATATCATCAGGGGTAATGTTCAGTGCCCTGCATATGCTTATCAGAGTACCCGCACGCATATTTGCATTGCCGCGCTCTATATCGGCATATGTGCGGTCGGATATGTCAGCCAATTCTGCAACCTGAGCCTGTGTAAGATTTTTTTCGGTGCGTATTTCAAGAAGTTTTGTTCCTATCTTTATAGTATCAGAAATAAGCATTTTTCTTCCCCTTTTTATATTGATACATACATTATACTTCCTAAAAATCCTTGACATATAGGAATTATGGTAGTATAATTACAGGAAGAATAGTTCCTGTTGTTTATTTTTGTCGTAATGATAAAAATATATACAGCTCTATTATAAAAATTGCTGATATGCAAATCGGGAGGAATTAAAATGAAAAGAAAACTCAGGCAAAAAAAATGCCATTGGATTTGTCATATATACTTACCGGTTATACGACTAATTCAAAACAGTTAAAAGCAGAAATTTACAAGTTGGTGTTTTAAATTTTTGTGTTTCCGACTGCAAAAAATATAATATGGGGGTAAAATTATGTTAAATACCGAAGCTTTAAAAGATTATATACGGCACGTTTATTACCTTGAGTCATCACTCTACAAACAGGAACGTCTGTTAAATCAGGTAAATAATGAAATAAATATAATCCGTAATCAGCGACCTGAACCTTTGTGTGAGCTTGAAGATACATCAAAAGCAAATGATATATGGGAAGACGGGTGGTTTCCGGCTTTTGTTAAGTTTTTTGTCTTTTGTTCAATAGTAGTGTTTGCCATCGGAATGTTCGTAGATAACCCAAGTGGTGATATAAGTGAAGTTATTGGGTGGACTTTCAATAAGTTGTTGATTGGTTTAATAACAGGAATTGTGCTTTGTTTAATAGTTGGAGGAATTAAGTACAATATCCAAAAAAATGATATAGACCAAAGAAATAACAGAATAAGTCTTCAAAACGAACAGATTTTATCAGAAAACAAGGAAATGGAAATTTACAATGAAAGAAAAATTAATATTTTAATTACAGAATTGGAAAAAGCTAAAAAATTCTACAATGAAACTAAAAATGTATTAAATGAGTATTACAGCTATGATATTATATATAAAAAGTATAGAAATTTACCGGCTGTAAGTGCATTTCATGAATACTTAACCTCCAAACAGTGTTACGAATTAGAAGGGCATGAGGGTGCTTATGTAAGGTATGAATTTGATCTTAAGATGGGTACAATATTAAGTAAGCTTGATGAAATAATAGATAAATTAGATTCAATAAAAGAAAATCAACGTATGCTTTATGATGCCATAATTGAGGGAAACCGTGTTTCAAATAGAATATATAATGAGATTCAGAGAGGTACAAAAAAACTGGAAAGATTGGAAAACAATCAGAAACTTAGTATTTACTACGGTAAAATCACTGCAGAAAATACTGAATATATGAAAAATTTAATTATTTACAACAGTATGAGAATCAGATAATACATAATAAAGTCTGCTCCCTGTCCGAACAAGGAAAGGGAGCCGTTCTGTAGGATATATTAATATCTTTATCAACATTGAGTATATATGCTTATTACATTTGTAAATGTCTAAGTATCAACAAAAAACAATCAATTAGAGTGGGGTTAGGGCACCTCGCCAAAAAGGCACAAAAACCTCGAAATACTGCACCTTTCGAGGTTTTTTGATGTCCCTACGGACTGTTCATATCTTTTACTTAAGGCTATTGTATCATTATCCAAAATAAAGTTTTAATATTTGCAGAAGATATTTTTTATATACAGCACAAAACCCCGACCATGAATAAATAACACGGTCGGGGTATAATGCTAATATCTATTTACCGCCACTGCACACACTCAACAACTCGATACGGAGTGGCTCGAAAGAGACGCTCACGGGTCATTCTTACGGTTTCCGACAGGCAAACTGCCGCCGCGTGAAATAAACTTACCTAAGTACAGAACGAGCGAACGCAGTGAGCGAATACGCGAACACGCCCGTGGGGGCTTCCCCACCGAATATGCCCGTGGGGCAGACAAATCAAAGCTCTGCAAAATACTTGATTGTTCTAACCATCTGGCTTGTGTAGCTGTTTTCGTTGTCATACCATGAAACAACCTGTACCTCGTAGAGGTCATCAGCTATCTTGCTTACCATTGTCTGTGTAGCATCAAAGAGTGAACCGTATTTCATGCCGATAACATCGGAAGAAACGATCGGATCCTCGTTGTAGCCGAAAGACTCGGAAGAAGCAGCCTTCATAGCAGCGTTGATACCCTCTTTTGTTACATCTGCACCCTTAACAACAGCTGTAAGGATAGTTGTTGAACCTGTCGGAACCGGTACACGCTGTGCAGAACCGATAAGCTTGCCGTTAAGCTCGGGAATAACAAGACCGATAGCCTTTGCAGCACCTGTTGAGTTAGGAACTATGTTAGCAGCACCTGCTCTTGCTCTTCTGAGATCGCCCTTTCTGTGAGGACCGTCAAGAATCATCTGATCGCCTGTGTAAGCGTGAATTGTTGACATGATACCGCTCTGAATGGGAGCATAATCGTTAAGAGCCTTAGCCATAGGAGCAAGGCAGTTAGTTGTGCAGGATGCAGCGGAAATGATTGTATCCTCTTTTGTAAGTGTATCCTGGTTTACGCTGTAAACGATTGTCTTAAGGTCATTGCCTGCCGGAGCAGAAATAACTACCTTCTTAGCACCTGCGTCGATATGAGCCTGTGACTTTGCCTTTGAGCAATAGAATCCGGTACACTCAAGAACAACATCTACACCGATCTCTCCCCAAGGAAGCTCGGCAGCATTAGCCTTAGCGTAGATTGTAAGGGTCTTGCCATCAACTGTAATGGTATTAGCCTCGTCATCAGCCTCTACCGTATGAAGATTTTCACCTATTTTTCCCATATAGCCGCCCTGTGCGGTATCATACTTGAGAAGGTGAGCGAGCATTGAAGGCTTTGTAAGATCGTTAATAGCAACAACCTCATAACCCTCTGCACCAAACATCTGTCTGAATGCAAGACGACCGATACGGCCAAAACCATTAATAGCAACTTTAACTGACATTGGAAATTACCTCCTAATATTTTTACTTATTATATTTTAATGCATTTTAGAAAAAATTACAAGTGTTTGCAGGCATTTTGCGAAATTTTTTTATTAAAAATTATTATCTCCGCTCATCTCGTCAAGCAAACGGAATACCTCATCATAGTCTACATCACCGTTTTCATCTGCAAAGACATTTTCTTCTTTGCTTTCTTCAATTGCTCCGGCTTCATTTTCCGTGTAGGTATTATCCTCCTGCGGTTTGGAATCACTACCGTCTTCAACCCCATCCGCAACCGCGTTTTGCTCTGTTTCCTGTTCGCTTTCTTCCTCCTCGGTCTTATTCTCTTGCTCAACCGTCTGTGCAGATGTACCCTCATCGTCAAATTCAAATATCACATCGTCACGAACATCAAAGGCAGGCTCAGATTCGCTCTGACGAGCTTTATCTTCCTCCAAAACTTCCTGCTGCTCCTCCTGCACAGGCTCAGTCTGCTCCTCTGCCGCAATTTCTTCTGCATTCATCAAATCAGCTTCCTCATCTTGCGGTACAATTTCCTCTTTCTTTTCCGATTTTGCGGAAGCCTCTTCTATTTCTTTCCTGTCCATGGAAAGAGTATCCTCAAGAGTCAGGGCAGTACCGCTGAATTTTACGGGTTCGCCAATCTCCTCTTCTTCTTTTGGTTCGTTATTCTTGTCGCCTGTAGCAAGATGTCCGAAAAATTCCTCTTCACCGATTAACTCGTCATCATTGTCTTCTTCACTGTTTGTTATATTAAGACTCTTTATCATACCTATGATAAAGCACACAGCAAAGCCGCACAAAGCGATGTCCATTGTACAGGTCAGTATTCTTGACAGGGTGGGAGTAACAATAAACACATCAACATTTTCTGTCTGCTTTGCGGGGACAATCATCTTTAATATGATATCCGCTGTTGTAATCAGAGTGCATAACACAAATACACAGCCGTATAGAACGGTTCTTCCCACACATTTTCCGGGATTAATCTCCGTAAAAAACAGTGCCGTATAAAACATGAATAATGTAAGAAATATAACCGATATCACATCAAACATTTCCATTGCACTCAGCGATACCTTTGAATACTCAATAAACAATCCTATCATTCTGCTGCAAGCCCATGCAGGAAGTGCAAGGGTAAGATACGGCAATCTCTTCATACCGTTCTGTCCCGTAAAGCAAATACAGGATTCATACAGCATAACCACGCCACCCAATATTCCGAGAACGAAATTTATGAAGGAACCGAGCGGATAATCGGTTGAGCCTATAGACAAAACAGAAATAACCCCGCTTCCTACTATTGCTACAGATGCAATAAATCCAAAAAACGCTGCCGGAACATTTCTCGCAGGTCCCCCGTCAAGCTGTATATTTCTGTCGGCAAACAGCATAGCAAAACCTATCACGAGAACAGCGATAATAGATGTGACAAAAATCATACTGCAAGCCGAGGAATTCAGAAAGAACCCTTTGCCCGTATAATTAAACAGTGTATCGCAAAGCTTTGCACCTGCACCGACGGCGCCAATAACAACAGTTGGTATCCAAAGTTTTTTTATCTTCATACATCAATTCTCCTTCTTGTAAGGGTAGGCGGTGTGATGCCGCCATCCATACACAATTAGCTTTATTCAATGCAAAGCTTCGCAGCACTGTCCCCGCCGGACATAGCACTATGCTATCCTGCCGAAAAACCGACATCCCGATATCCGACAGAGAAGTCTGCTCCGCCTTCGGCATTAATCCAACGTCCTGTCCGACAGAGGAATATAATCCTTATTGTGAACCATCGAACGATATGCCGGACGTATTATCCTCCCGCCATATGTAACCTCTTCAATTCTGTGGGCACACCAACCCGCAATTCTTGAAACGGCAAACAACGGGGTAAACAATTCGCTCGGTATTCCAAGCATATCATACACAAGCCCCGAATAAAAATCCACATTGGCACATATAACCTTTGAGCTTCCCTTAACCTCTCTCATGACTTTGGGAGTAAGCCTTTCAACAGTTTTATAAAGCTCAAATTCGTCCGTCATATCTTTCTCTGCCGCTATTTTTTCCGCTGTCTTTTTCAGAATTACGGCACGGGGATCGGAAAGTGTATATACAGCGTGTCCGAAACCGTAAATCAGCCCGGAGCCGTCACCCTTTTCCTTACGTATAACGGATGCAAGGAAATCGTATACCTGTTCCTCGTCTTTCCAATCCTTTACATCCTCCATCAACTCATTCATCATCGTACGCACCCTGAGGTTTGCTCCGCCGTGGCGAGGACCTTTAAGAGAACCTATAGCGGCAGCAATTGCGGAATATGTGTCCGTTCCGGAGGAGGAGAGGACTCTCGTTGTGAATGTCGAGTTGTTACCGCCCCCATGCTCGGCATGAAGTATCATACACAGGTCAAGCAGCTTTGCCTCGGAATCAGTGAATTTCATATCAAATCTGAGCGCACGTAATATAGACTCACTTGTTGAAAGTTTAAGATCCACAGGATGAAAAAACATACTTTTCTTATCAAACGCTCTCCTCTTTACCTGATACGCATATGTCATTATCGTCGGCATTGATGCTATAAGCTGTATAGACTGACGCATTGTATTTTCAAGAGACGTATCGTCCGGGTCGGGATCCTTCGTATAAAGACCAAGCACGGAATGTGCGAGCTTGTTCATTATATCGGCGGACGGAAATTTAAGTATCATATCCTCGGCAAAATTATCAGGAAGCTCACGGTAATATCCCAGTATATCCTTGAATCTGGCAAGGTGCTCCTTATCCGGCAGATTGCCGAACAGAAGCAGCCATGCGGCTTCCTCAAATCCGAAGCGGTCTTCCTCCACACAAGCGTTAATTATATCATTGACATCATATCCCCTGTATGTAAGTTTGCCCTCATCAGGGATTCTCTCACCGTCTGCGATAAGAAAGCCATGAACATTACATATATTTGTCAAACCCGCCATAACACCTGTTCCGTCCGGGTTCCTTAGTCCTCTTTTAACTCCGTATGTGAGGTAATCCTCATTATCAAATCCGTTATGTCTGCGGTACTCATCACAAAGCTCCGCAAGCTTACCGTTATAAAAATTCTTATAATTCATTTTCCGCCCCACCCTTTTCATATATATTTTCGTATACTCCTGAAGGCGAATATAAAACCACACAACACCATATAATGATATATCAGCAGTATGTATATAATACCCTTTAAAACGTTTAAGGCAACAGACTGCCTCCAAACAAAATTGAAAGGCACCATCGCCTAACATATATTTTAACTTTTTTTTGCCGTTATGTCAAGGAAGGCAGATACTTATTTAAAAAAATGTGAGGTATAATATGAGAAAAAGAATAATTCCGGCATTTCTCTGTTTTTTTCTTATGGCTGTTTTGCCGCTCATTTCCGCAAAGAACGGCATAGCTCTGTCCGAAAACGAAGCCGCCGCCACATTGTCGACGGAAAGCTCTTCCGCCGAAAAAACAAAACCGGAAAATAATAACAAAACTTCGGGTAATAAGGAAGTTTCCGTAACCGATGACGGTGATGACCGGAAATTCAGAATATTTAACACATCAGACGGAAAAATTATAACAGTAGATGACAGGGAATTCTGTTACGGTGCACTCGCATATGAAATGCCCCCCACATTCGAGGAAGAGGCACTGAAGGCACAGGTCGTAGCACTATATACACATTTTTGCAGACTCAGAAACATACAAAAGGAAAATCCGGATAAGGATCTCAAGGGAGCGGATTTTTCCGCCGATCTCTCGGAGGGACAATTTTATCTGAGTGACGAACAATTACGCAGTAAATGGGGAGAGCTTTATTATGAGAGTATGAAAAAAATCCGTTCCGCTGTTGATTCGGTTTTCGGTAAGGTTTTAACAGACGAAAAAGGGGAACTTATTGATGCATGCTATCATGCAATTTCCGCGGGAACAACCGAAAATGCAAAGGATATCTTCGGTTCTGATGATGAGCATCTGATTGCCGTTCCGAGTCCGACAGATATAAACGCACCCGACTATATCACAAAACTCAGTTTTTCAGCGGACGAATTTAAAGAAAAAATGTCCTCGCTGAGCAAGGACGTAAAACTGACAGGTAAACCCGAAAGCTATATCAGTGAAACAAAACGCACTCCATCAGGCTCCGTTACCGGAATAACCATAGGAGGAACAGAATTCACAGGCTCAGATATACGACAGGCATTCGGGCTCAGAAGTGCCGCATTTGAAATCGAATATTCCGATAAAAAATTCAGCTTCACAGTGCGGGGTTACGGTCATGGGGTGGGTCTTAGCCAATGGGGAGCACAGGGAATGGCAGAGCAAGGCTCGGGATATGAAGAAATTCTTAAGCACTACTATCAGAATATAAAAATAAAAGACACATAATCAGGGATAAGGCATCATCCTATAATCATGGGGATTATGTCCTTCGGTTTTTCTGCAAAAGTCGGTGTACCTATGGTATAATGCTCCTCCATATCCTCCCTTGTCCCGTATCCGAAAAGACAACCGATAAAACCGATCCCGGCATTTGACGCACCCTTTGCATCAAAGCCGGTATCGCCTATCATAACTATTCTGTCATCATCACCTGTCCTAAGATCGTCAATTACATAATTAATAACGTCAAGCTTACTCAATCTCGGTTTACATCCATCCACGGGCTTTCCCGAAACCAAAGTCGAGCCTCCTACTCTGTCAAAAAATTCTCCTATTCCCAGCATATTTATAATCCTGTCGGTAAATTTCTGATATTTTGAGGATGCAACGCCGAGCCTCACGCCTTCGGCTTTAAGGCTTTGCAGCACATCAATAATTCCGTCATACAGCTTATTTTTATATATACCGCTTTCGATATAATTTCTCTTGTATATCTCCACTGCCTTCAATGCATCCTCGTGCTCAAATCCGCAGCCTATAAGACTGTCATACATAGGCGGTCCTATAAAACTTCTCACAACATCTTCGCTCGGCAGGGGTCTTTGCGTTTCCATGAAAACCATACGAACACAATCAAGAATCCCCTCCCCGGATTCACTCAGCGTACCGTCAAGATCAAATAATGCTATATCATATTTCTTCATATTCCAACCGTTATCCCTCAAACGGATAGCCTTCCTCTCTTCCTAAAAACGACAGATTGAGCTTATATTTCCCGTCATTTGTTTTTTCAATATTATATTTACCGTCATAAGTCGGACAGCTTATAAGCCTTTTTGCAAAAATTCCATTGACATCATAGATATCAATATTATAATAAGTCGGCATTTTATCGTGCCTTTCGCCAAACATATTAACCGTTTCATTTTTTACGGCTACAAACTCTCTTCCGTCCGATGCTTTTACGTTTTCGATCTCATACACATGATATGACGGGAAAATTGCCTCAAACGTTCCTCCGAAAACAATAAACGCCGCAAGCAGGACGGAAATAATAAAGCAGGTTCTGTCCCCTTTCGCATTTGTTTTCAATCTCTTCTGAGCCTTATTTGAAACCATAAGACCCGCTATCATCATAATATCGGGTATAAGATACAGAAAAATAATGTACCTTGTACATATGAAGCCGCCGATAAATATCTCAATATTCATAAAACGCACTGTTAAATTCAAAATCAACATAACGCTGAACAGAGCAAGACCGATATCATAAAGCCTTTTTCCGGCTTTATATGTGGGATCCTTCCCGAGCTCGGCGGAGCCGTCCTTTTCACTTACAACTGCTTCTTCCTTCTGCTCTTCGTCTTCGATTTTTTTTGTTTCTGTTTTGTTTTTGACCGATGATTCTTTTTTCATTGTTAAAACCTCCGTATTTTATTATTTGTATATTTTCATCTTCGCAAAATTACAAAATAAACATTCGATATCACACATCGGATTACTTTATAATATATCTTATACCCTCACATATACCGAATATAACAGGTTGATGTGCAAGGTATATGATCAATGAATATTTACCGAGAAATGAGAAAAACGGGACATAATTCTTATATGCCATTTTGGGGAATTTCTTTTGAACCGCAAGTCTTCCGAAATATCCTCCCGCAAAAAACAGGAAAAGCCATGGCAGCAGTGCAAAATAATCGCTTGATATAAATCCCTTTCCTGCAAAGCCCAGAGGATAAAGAAAGTCTGTCTGATACAACTCGGCAGGCAAATTAAAGCTCCACAAAAACGGTATTTCCAAATAACCGGATGTCACTCTGAAGGTGATGATAAACAGTGCGGCGTTTATAATTATTCCTACCCACATGGGTATTAACTTACATATCTTTGAGAATATTCCGTAAAGCATCATACATATCGAAAGCATATGAAGAATACCGAATCTTATCGCAGAATCACTTCCCACCGCAAAATATGTAACCACCGTCAGAATATATGCTATAAAAAACAGTTTCGCTCCTCTTTCTATATTAGAATGACTGAGGTTTGAACATATTCCCGATATAAAAATAAACAATCCCGCAAAAAAGGGTTCCGCAGGGGTAAAGAAATCGAGAAGTGTTCTTCCCCAATCCCAATTAAAAAATATTCCTACCGTATAGAACGCATGATAAAATACCATACATAAAATTGCAAAACCGCGAAGCTCATCTAGAAGATATATCCTTGGTCTTTTCTTCGTCTTGGTTTCGGTCAAATTTTCCTCCCCCCTTATCGGCACATACAAAAACCGAAAATATATTTTATTTTTCATATTTATGTGCTATACTAATGGTATCCCATATAATGTATTATAACAGCAAAATTAAATTTAATCAAGAAGGAACGGGAGAATTTGTAAAATGAACGAGATAACTACCGGAATTGTAAAGGAAATTAGCGTAAATGTAGAAAAGTCCATGCTTGCTGTCAATGTCGGAAGCGGAACTCTTGAAGTTCTTGCCACACCTGTTGTCGCAGCACTCATGGAAAAGGCAGCCTGTGAGCTTATACAGCCCTATTTGCCCGAGGGTATAACGACAGTGGGAACAATGATAAGCGTCAATCACATGAGTGCCACACCGCTCGGTGCAAGGGTAACCGCCGAAGCAAGGCTTACGGACATCGCCGACAGAAAATACACCTTTGAGCTTACGGCAAGGGACGATGCCGGACTTATCGCAACGGGAAAACACGAACGTTTTACCGTAAAATCCGAAAGATTTATAGAAAAAGCGAATGCCAAGCTTAATAAACAGACGGAATAATAAATTTAAAAACCATTGAATTATTACGAAAAAATGGTATAATTATAATATTATTCGGAGTAAAAAGAGGAGGATTATATATGCACAAGCATATCGGCGAAAAATATTATATCACCACGCCAATTTATTATCCGTCGGGCAACCCCCATATAGGTCATTGTTATACAACGGCTGCCTGCGATTCCATAGCGAGATACCGCAGGATGCAGGGATATGATGTAATGTTCCTGACGGGAACGGACGAGCACGGTCAGAAAATAGAGCAGAAGGCTGCGGAAAAGGGTATCACACCAAAGGAATATGTTGACGAGATCGTAGAGATATTCAAAAAACTCTGGAGCTTTATGAATATTAAATATGACAGATATATCCGCACAACAGACGATTATCATGTTGAAGCTGTCCGTAAGATATTTAAGGATCTGTATGACAAAGGCTATATCTATAAGGGCGAATATAAGGGAAAATACTGCACTCCCTGCGAAAGCTTCTGGACGGATTCACAGCTTGTTGACGGAAAATGTCCCGAATGCGGAAGAGAGGTTGTCGAGGCAAAGGAGGAAGCATATTTTTTCAAAATGTCACCGTTTGCCGACAGAATAGAAAAGCTTCTGCTTGAAACCGATTACCTGCAGCCGAGAACAAGGGCGGTTGAGCTTGTCAATAACTTTATACGTCCCGGTCTTGAGGATCTGTGTGTTTCAAGAACAAGCTTCACATGGGGTATTCCCGTCAGCTTTGACGAAAAGCACGTTGTATATGTGTGGATAGACGCCCTTTCAAACTATATAACCGCACTCGGCTATGATAATGACCGCTATAATGATTATGATAAATTCTGGCCCGCTGATGTTCATATGGTTGCAAAGGATATCATGCGTTTCCACGCTATAATATGGCCGGCTATGCTTATGGCTCTTGAATTACCTTTGCCAAAACATCTTGCCGTGCATGGCTGGATAACTTTTAACGGTCAGAAGATGAGTAAATCCCTCGGAAATATCGTTGACCCGTTCATACTCGGCGAACGTTACGGTGCGGATGCAATACGTTATCATATAATGAGAGAAATGGCTCTCGGCTCGGACAGTTCATTTTCAAATGAAATTATGATCAACCGCATCAATACCGATCTTGCAAACGGTCTTGGCAACCTTGTTTCAAGAACTGTTGCTATGGTTGAAAAATATTTCGGCAGTACACTTCCGGAAGAGAGGGAGAGCGGAGAGTTTGACAACGAGCTTATATCCGCCGCGGTCGGTCTTTCGGATATTGTTGACGACTGTATAGACAAAACACAGCTTAATAATGCACTTGCCGCGATATTCAAGGTTGTATCCCGTGCCAACAAGTACATTGACGAAACCGCTCCGTGGATTCTTGCAAAGGATGAGGCAAAAAGGGCACGTCTTGCAGCGGTTCTGTATAATCTTCTTGATTCAATCAGGATTGTTTCAACGCTTCTCTCTGCATTTATGCCGACGACCATGCCAAAGGTATGGGAACAGATAGGCGCATCGGAAGATGATGTAACCTATGATAATACGGCTTCATTCGGAATCCTGCCCAAAAACGTGACGGTACACAAGGGAGAGATAATCTTCCCGAGAATTGATGTGGAAAAGGAAATAGATGAGCTTAATAAGCTTATAAAAACCGATAAGCCGGAGGAAAAGCCTGCCGAAAAACCGGAAAAGCCGGAAGGTCTTGCCATGATAGGAATTGAGGATTTTGCCAAAATTGAGCTTACTGTCGCAAGGATAACAGACTGTGAGCCAATTAAAAAGGCCAAGAAGCTGTTGAAGCTTACTCTTGATGACGGTTCGGGAAAGGAAAGAATTGTTGCAAGCGGAATCGCAAAATACTATACTCCCGATGAGCTTATCGGAAGAAGTGTTATTGTTGTATCAAATCTTAAGCCCGCCGTACTCTGCGGTGTCGAAAGCAACGGTATGATACTTGCGGCTGACGAAGGTGAAAATATCAAAGTAATATTTGTTGACGGAATAGCTCCCGGAAGCAAAATAAGATAATCCGACAAAAAAACAACCATATATTCTTTAAGAGCCGACCTGTGACAAGTCGGCTCTTATTTATTGTACTCAGAGTTACTTTTATTCGATTATAACAGCATTCTTTCCTTGCTCATCATATCTTTGCCTGAACAGATCGTAACTGTATTCTGTAAGGGATTCGGTATCTTTCATCGGATCCGCAACATAAACTACTTTCCTGTCAGGATCATAACCCGCAAGTACAACACAATGTTCATTTCCCTTCCATGTTATAGCTTTTCCATATGTGGTTTGCCATGAACTTGTTAAAACTGTCTGAGACAGCCCCATCGTTGTCCATACAATAACCGGCTTTCCTCGCATAATGTACGATAGCAGTTCACTGAATTCTTTTCCGCTTATATCCTTGGCTTTTTGGTGAGAATTTACGCTCTTAAGGTATCTGTTTGCGGTTGTCTCAATACACTTCCCGTAACAGCCAAAAGAATTTACCGACTCCGGAGATCCGACAAATATTGCTAAAGGATCAGGACCGTACAGTTTGCCTTTAATATTAAACAGATTTCCTTTCGGGAGATATTTATCAGCAAGCACGTTCTTACTGACATCAAATCCATAATAGCCGAGATAACTCGTGAGTGCGGTAACTTCGCATCCGGTAGGTAATGAAGGCTCGCTGTATTGACAGATATTTCTCACAGGCATATAATAAGAGCATTTAACATTCATATCCTTTGTTATTTCCGTTCCGTCCGCATCCGTCGCAGTTACTCTTATTGTATATTCTCCCTCTGACGACAAATCTATTACCTTATATCCCGAAGCGGTGACTCCCCCTGCCGCCGACCACTGTCCGTTTCCCGACTTATAGTAATATCGGTACCTGTACGGCGTCTTACCGCCTCTGAATTTTGCATAAACTGTAACCGGTGTTCCGACATACCTGAAGCTGTAATTGAGACACGTACCGCAATCCGAAAACTCTCCCGTTGTCTTTGATGTGACACTTACGTCTTTGTAAAGTATTTTTCCGCCTGCATCCCTTGCCTCTATTCTGTATTTCACTTTGCCGTATTCTGAAGGGAACTTTACCGATATATTCTGCTCATCCGTATATTCACAAATCACTTTCCACTTTTCGCCCGGCAATCTTTCATAGTACTTGTATTCATACGGCTTTGTACCTCCCGAAAACTTCGCATATAATATAATATCTTCATCCTTTTCCGCTTCGGTATGATCTGCATATGAACCGTCCTCGGTAAAGCTTTCTTTAGCAGAGTCTGAATGTGAGCCGTTCCCGTCAGAGCTTTCTTCGGTATGGTTTGAATAAGAGTCATTCTCGGCAGAACTTTCCACGGCAGAGCTTTCTTCTGTATCATACATCACTTCCGCATCCTCTGTCTTTAAAGAATATGCCGACCCGTATGAATGAGCAAAAAGCACACACATTATAATAAAAATCACCAACAGCATTATGAGCCTTATATTTTTTACGTTGATCTCCATATTCTTCACAAAAATCCCCTCAGATCAATTTGTATTCAAACGGTTATTTTTATGTGTTTTTAAGGTGAAAAATAACCGTTTATTTCAGAGGATCCGTAACATAAAATATCCCCTTTGTAATACAGACGATTTTCAAACCGTATCGGATAGTAAAAATTGAAATTTTTTCAAAATTTATCAAAATCCGTCGGTGTTACGGTGCTGTCCGGTTGTGTTGTAATAAAGAAATTTTAGTTGAGCATCTGAGTGAATTTTTTTATATATAGCAATAAATTGCCCGACCGCATTTGAATATAACTGACAAATTTACGGTCGGGTTCATTAATAGGATAATTAATAAGATAAAACAAAAATGCGTGCGTTATCGTTACTTAGTGGTCATGGTGAAATAAAAATATATGCGTTGCTGTCGCTGTCAAGCCATTCAATAATTGATTTCATAACATTTTCGGGAACAGCCACACTTCCGTCGGTCACGGCGTTTCCGCACTCCATGAATATGGAATTTGCAAGCTTGCTGTCGGGTGAACTGATATTAAAATCTATTACAATTCCATATTTATACGTATCCTCATCATCAATCATATGCTTTGCACTTGACCAGTCCTTATCGTCCGTGCCCTCCGCTTTTTGATTGTAAAATTCGGATTTCGTATCGTCCACCCAGTATGTATCCTCGGTTATCTCAAACATAGGATATGTGCTGTCAGGCTTTTCACCTATATAAAATGCATCATCAAGTGCATAGAAACCGAGAGGCGATTTTTGTGAATCAGGGGATATATCAAAATCAGCTCCCTTTTCTCCGATATATCCCTTGTCTGTTATTGCCTTTCCGCTGCCGGCAATATTCCACCAATAATTTTTGGAGGATTTCTGATAGCAATATACCTTTGCGCTGCCCTTACTGCCTACATCAACAACTATAAGTCTGTTAAAACCGAGAGAATCATAATCATAACCATAGTCGTTTATAAATTTTGTCAGCTCTTTCGGGTTGGATTTCAGATTTTTCGGTTCCTCAAGTATAAGTTCAAGACCGCCGGCATCGCTTTTGCTGCTTTCCTCCGGCTTCGATGACTCCTCCCTGTTGCTCTCTTCGGACTTTGACGATTCATCCCTACTGCTCTCCTGAGCAGATGAGTCTTCAATTCCGGAGGAGTGAGCGGCTGGTGCCGAGCTTTCCTGCGGCTTACTTACAGAGGTTTCTTCAGGCTTTGATTGCTCCGCACTGTTTTCCACGACGGAGCCTTTGTTTTTGTCAGCCTTATTTTCAGCCTTTTTCTGAGTGCTGAACCATTCCTGAGGAAGTATCTTTCCTCCCGTTCTGATATCCATAGTGACCAGACCTGCACTTGCCACCGAGGCTATAAGTACAATTGTCAGTATGGTCTGTGTAATAATAAATACAGGTTTTTTCATACTTAACTCCTTTTCCACAATATTCCGCTTCCGATACCTATACTATTATTATACTTTATTTTTCGGTTTTGTAAATAGTCTGAGATAATTTTATATTTTATTTTTAGACTTTCGCTTAGGAATCAAAATGGCAAAAAGAACTATAAGCAGTACAGGCACGGCAACATAGGAGATTTTTTCAAGCATAATTATTCTTTCGGATATTCCGGCATCCTGCGTGGAGATAACAACTTCCTTTTCAGCTTCATTGGAAGAATCGGAAACGGTCTGAGTCTCTGAATCCGAATTAACACTATCGGCACGGCTTTCCTCCTTATCGGTTAGCTTGCCGTCATCAACACGTCTGCAGAATACCGCATATCTGTAGGTGCTCGCCCAATACGGATGGCAGGTTATGAGCGTGACCATATCCTCATTTTTACGGATAAGAATTGAATCAATATCACTCGGGTATATGACCTTGATTTCGCAAACCTTATAGGAAAGCGTTTCCCAAAGGTTATCTATATATACATCATCGCCTATTTCCAACTGTTCGATATTAAGAAAATATTCCGCTCCGCTCCAGCCTCTGTGTCCTGCCAATACACAATTTGTATTTTTTCCTCCTATGGGCATTGACGTCTGTCCGAGCTGTGCGGCACCTCTCGCCATATTATTATACGAAGCACCGAGATAAACAGGCATTTCAAGATTATTCATTTTCGGAACTCTCAGCACTGCAACAGGCTCATCCGAAAAACCATAGGCGGAAAGGTTCACACTTGCCTGCTCATATATCCATGCATCACAAAGTCCCGCCTGACCGTCCTTATATATATTATCATTGTACCTTTTCATTTCCTCATACAGCTGCTTATACGGCATATTGTTATTTTCTTTATCGTTACCGCTTTCCTCCTCACCTGCGGATACCTCATCCGTTTCCTTACTGCTTTGCTGTTCGGTTTCTTCGACAACGGTTTTCCGTCTGTTCTCAAAGTTTTCCACAACTATTTTCTGATTTGTATTTGCAGTATTTCCCGAAATAAGCGGATATACAAATATCCCCAGACCTATAAGGAACAATACAACAGTCAGTATATAACAAATAACTCTTACAAACCTTTTATTCATCATGCTTTCTCTTTCTTCGTATGTTAAAAATTATTCTGAAAATAAAAAAGACAATCAGTATGCCTGCCATAACCGAAAAACCGATAATGCCGGCATATATATATTGCTCATCCCATGTACTTTTTTTCAGCCGCATGGTCTGTTCCTGCTTTTCCTTTTCGTTATAGCTTACACGGGTACCCCGCACCAGCAAACGGTGGGTATTTTGACCGAAAGGGGTACAGGTCACAAGGGTGACATAATCCTCTTCGCTGTCGATTTCAAGCAGCGAAAGCTCCTCGGGGAGAACCACCTCTATCTGATCTATACGATAGGCAAGCTTTTCTCCGCAGGTTAATATATAGAACATATCACCCTTTTCAAGCTTATCGAGATCCGAAAAAAGCTTTGAGCCGGCATATCCGGTATGTCCGACAAGAACGGAATGTGTTCCCTTTCCTCCCACCGGAAGGGATGTATTTTTCAGGTGACCTATGCCTTTTTCGAGTACGGAATCGCCTGTGCCGTGATAAACGGGATATCGGATCTCTATTGACGGTATCTCCAGAACCGCCATAACATCCGTGGTGTCAAGACTCAGCAGGCTGTAATAATCATCATCACTTTCCGCATTTTCGGCGAAAGGGTCACCTATCTCAACATTTCCGACAAGCCGTGAGTTATATTCCCTCGCCTTTCGGAGCATTTCATTATTCTTTTCGTCAGATGTCTGTTTTGAGGTATTGAGATAGGTTTGCAGCTCGCTGTCCGAATTCATATTCATAAACAAATTGCTTACAAAGGGATATATAAAAATCCCCAGACCGACAATCATAAGTATAATAAATATTATAACAGGAGCCGCCTTTTTCATACAATCATTCCCCATCAATCAATATCTTTTTTCTTTTCTTCCTGAGCCTTATGGTTCTGACCGTTATAAAAGTCGATACTATTATAACCAGAACGGCGCCGCCGGCAAGCAATGCCCTTTTATATTCGAGCATCCATGTAGATTCAACCTTTTCGGTTTCCGATACAATTTTCTCTGCCTCCTCATAGGGTATACGCTCACCCCGCACAAGCAGTCTGTGTGTATTTATACCGTACGGAGTGCAGGTGACAAGCGTTACATAGTCCTTTTCCGTATCTATTCTCAGACTGTTTGTTTCATCAGGCTTTACTACACTTATCCTGTCCACCTGATAGGCAAGTGTTTTTCCGAGGACGTGTATATAGAAAACGTCTCCCGATTTAAGCTTGTCTATATCCGTGAAAAGAGCTGCCGAGGAAAGGCCGCTGTGTCCCGTGAGGACGGAATGTGTACCCTTTCCGCCGACAGGCAGGGAGGTCCTTTGAAGATGACCTATGCCTTTCAGGAGAATTTCCGAATCCGTTCCGTGGTAGATCGGGAGATTTACGGAAATTGAGGGTATCTCTATACTTCCGATTACGGAATCACCATTAACATCAAGCAAAGCCTCATATTCCAAATCGGTTTCTGCCCTGTATCCGGGGTCGAAAGGGTCGGTAAGCTGAATATTTCCGAGAAGACTTTTGTTATAACTGTATGCATCCTCAAAGGCCTTATCTATTTCATTTTTATTCAGTTTTTCTACCGCGGACTGCTGCTCTATGAGCTCACTGTCATGGTTCAGTCCCATAAGGTAATTGCTTATGAAAGGGTAAAAAACCAACAGCAGTCCCGCCGCAAGGACAATGGAGCCGAATATGATAATCAATACTTTTTTCAAAACCCGTTACCTGCTTTACAAAAACTGCAAATACAGAGAGAACGGCAAAACACTGTTCTCTCTGTATCCATAATATTAACAATAGCTTTCATATCTATTTTGCCGACTTCTTTTTACGGAGCTGCGAAAATATTATTATAGCTGCCGCCATGATAACACCGCCGCCGATTGTGAATATCAGAAGTCCCGTGCCGCCTGTGAGAGGAAGATCAAACTGCTTAGATACATTGTTTACGGTAAACTCAAATATACCGGCATTATCATTTTTATTGCTAACACCCGAACCTTCAACTGTTGCACTTACTTCTCCCTGACCGTTTGCACCTGCTGCAACAACTATTTCCACAGAACCTGCAAGCTTGCTGTATCCGTCAAGGCTCTTTTCCTCGGTAAGTGTATAGGTTCCGGCATCAAGACCGTTGATCTTAAGGACTCCTTCACTGTTCGGCTTGAGTACAGTTGTTTTTTCCGAATAGCCTGAGAGTGTACCCATATCATCTGTATAGACGGTATAAACGCCTGCCTCAGTATTTTTCTCTGCAAAATTCATTGCAGCTCCGTCCTTTTTCATGGAGAACTCAACACCCGATGCATTAATCTCAGTCCCATCAGCTTCCGCACCGTTAAAGGTTTTCGTCAATTCCATGCCGTATGTATAGACATCCACCTCCGTAGTGTCAATATCTTCCTCAGTATCATCACCGGTGTTAAAGCTGTGCGTATATGTAAGCTTTGCTTTGTTGCTGTTTTTTGAATTCGCAACCGCACCGACAACTGCATTTTCATTAAGAATGCCGTCATAGGTAACTACAATTTGTTTACCTTGATATTTTTTTATCGTGTCCCACGGGAAAGTTAATTTGAACGTTGCACCATCTATTTCCGTTGATTCGGTATTAATCGTATAATCCGTACCTTTAGACAAACTTTTTCCGGCAACCTTAACATTTAACGAATCTTCGGCAAACGTAAGACCTTCGGACATAGTATCCGAAATATAGTAAACAAATTTACTTGTATCTCCAACTTCTCCATATTGGGGAACATCCGAGGTAATGGTAAATCCGACACGGTCGCCGATCTGATAATCAGTCTGAGCACTATCGGTGAGAGTCTTGACAATATTTATGGGTTTATCTTTCGGATATGCCGTTACGTTTGCGTTCCATGCTCCGGTAGTGTTGTCCCATTCGGGAATAGCTACAAGGAAAGACTGCGATGAAGCGGTATATTTACTCGGGATTGTTGTCTCAACTACAAGATATATACCAAGATCCATACCGGTAAACGTATATTCTCCCGTTGTTCCTTCGTTTGATGTGTAGACAGCACCATTGGCACCGTTTACAACATTATGACTTTTGTCCAAAGCATAGTCATGGAGTGTATTTACCATACCTTGCAGTTCGTCTGTACTTTTATATGTCAGACCGTTCAGCTGAAGCTCATCCGAAAGCCCGGCGACACCGCTGAAGTTTTGAGTTACAGTATATTTACCGGTATTTCTGTCGAGTTTCATAACCTCATAAGCCGTAAATACTGCCCCTGTTACAGGAGTTCCCTTATTGCTGTTCTCAGCGTACTTTTCCAATGTAAGTGTACCCGAGTTATCTGCCGGCAACTCCGCCGCTGCCGATGCATTAATGACAAACATCATCGACATAAGCATGACCGTAAGAATACACGCCGTTAATCTCTTCAATATTTTCATAATATTTTCCTCCTTAATTTTATATTTTTTCGGCACTGATGTGCCGTGGCAGCAAAACATAAATCTAAACTATTCTATCTTATGCTTTTCGGGCTTTTTTCTGAAAAGTGCATAACACAATATTCCCACTCCGACTATCACAAGGATAACTCCGACGAAAATCTTCGGATCAAATCCGCTTTCTCCTCCTGTTTGGGGAAGAAGAGCATTGATTTTTTTCGTATTGGTTACCGTTATCGTTACGTCCTTGTAGTAGTAATAGCCTTCTTTTTCATAATCATACGTTCCGGAAGGTTCAAAGCCCGACGGCGGAGCTTCATCTTTCTTTACCGCATACGGAAGCTCAATCTCAATCGGTCCTGCAAGCAGGTTATAGTCGTCAAGCGTTCTCAATTCCGTAATTCTGTATTTTCCGGCTTTACTCAGTCTTAAGTTAGCAAAATTCAGATTGCCGTCACTGCGTGTTGATAACTCCTTCGCTTCTTCTCCGATATCCTTGTATATCGGGTAGCCGTCATCATTAAAATCGATCGGTTTCCAGGTATTTTCGCCATCGTCATAGTATTCAAGTTTGAATACTACACCTTCAAGATTTTGGTTATTCTCACCAACCTTATGAACGGTTATCGAGCCGTAGTTTTCATAAAGTGCAAGGTTCTGATAGGATTTTGTGAAAACAGATTTTTCAATTTTTGAATTTTTAATACTCTTTTGCAGTTCCTCAGCGTCCTCACAAATCTGCTGTGCTTCCGGCATGGTAATACCATCTATATAATATCCCCCTTCCGCACTCTCAAGTTCTTTAGCTAAATTATTAGAACCGATTTTGCCGTTTACCGTTTCCTCATCAAGAACAGTGGAAAGAAGAAAATCATCATAGTCCACAGTTCGCGTCTTACCGTCTGCGTTATGTACAGTAAGCGTGCCGCCGTCCGGCTTTGTGAATACAATACGGAAAGTACCGTTTTCAGGCACACTGTCGAAGCTGTAATAACCGTTCTCATTCGATACAGCATAATAATTTGTATCATCCCAAGTTTTTCCGTCCTTATTCAGCTTCTGTAGTTTCACCGGCATACCTTCGATAGCCTGTTCGCCGTCATCATATATGCCGTCCTTATCCTTGTCTGCCCAGACATAACCGCTAAGCTGTCTCTTTACAATAGTTGTGGTTACAGGCTCGGAATATCCGGCAAACTCAGCATCCTCACCGTTTGTATTCTTATAAAGAATATCGTTAAATGCGTTGTTTACGAGGTAGTCGCCCGCTTCGCCCTTATAGGAAACCTTGATAACTATCGTAATACTCTTGTTTGGCTCAAGCTGTACTCCGCTTACGACAACCGCCGTTGCACCTTTACCTTTATCCTGAAACTCCTGTTCTTTTTGATCCTCGGGTCTGTATGTTGCACGAGCATTTTGAACAGGTTTAAAAACCTTCCAGTCAATACCACCCTTTTCGGTGTCAATGGTTCCTGCGTCCTCGTTGCTTCCGCCAGCCGAGGAATCCGCTCGCTTAAGCCCCAGATTATCAGATTTTGCGGCATCTGTATTCATCATATCTCCCGAGCTACTCATATATTTACGGACGTCCTCATCGGTTGTATAATAGACTCCCTTGACCGAAACATAACTGTCCATAATAACATCTATTGAATCCAACTTCAGACTGAATTCATCATCCTGCTCCCGCTGCGTAATATCCGTCTTTTTATTATTTTTCTCAGCCGTATCATAACGGACATCTCCCTCAAACGGAAGTATATCGAACAATGCAAACGTAACCGGGTCGGCACTTAAATTATTTGTATAGGTTATTGTATATGTCAGTTCGTTGTCGCCGGTGACCTCATCATATTGCTTGTCAACCGTCTTAACAATGCCGGGTGTGATAGATAAAACAGTAACCTTTTTTTCATCCGTATAATATCTGCCGTCCGGCATAATCCAATAGAATGCTACAACATAATTGCCAATATCCTCGGGTTCAAAAACAGCCATACCGGACCACTTAAGGAAGTTATAATACTCCTTGCTGCCTCTTCCACCGGAATCCATTTTGACCCTCGTCCGCTCACCGTCGTCGTCAACCTTATATACCTTTACTATCGTCTGACCGACATTATCCGCTCCGTCTCCGTAGGAATCTCCGATCATGTTCATATCAGACAGCGTATCAACCTTTAAATCGTACGCCAAATGGTTTTCCTTTGAAAGACCGGTACCCTGCGTTTCTCTTGGATATTCTTTGGCCGTATATACGGAATTTTTTGAAAATACGGACGACATAGCAAAGTATGTACCCGCTTCACGTGCATAAAAATCATCCGCTTCTCTCAACGATGGTTCATCATATCCGACAATGCCCTGATCACCGTCGGTCAAATCTTGATTGGAATAATTATCATAAATTCCGAGACCGATTTTATCCGTTACCGCATAGGCTGCTGTCAAAGCAAAGTTATAGTAGCTGAAGCTCAAATCACTTATTGACCTTCCGTCCCCGGTTGTAAACTCAATGCCGCTCGAGGAGTTTTTGCCAAATGAAACATTATTGACATTGGATTCTTTATTGAATCTGTCCTCAACAACATTAACCTCCGCATCATTTCCGGCTTCAAGGTATGCCTGGGGCAACAGTCGGATGCCTCGTGTTCCTACGACAAGAACATCATTAACCGCAAGCTTAGGCTCGCTGTCATCATTATTATGCTTGTCAAGGTAATCTTGGACAGGTTTATATAAGTTGATAACATCACCGTAAATCCGTGCAAGATCATCATAGTACCCTCGATCATCGTAGGTTCCGTGTGTTTTCAGATACTCCAAATAGCCCATTAGATTTTCCGGTGTATTGGTTGGCATTGTTTCCGAGTCGTAACCCGGTACAGTTTGTTCCAACCATTTGGCAATCTGATCACCTATTACGGCATAATAGATTTTCGCAGCGTTATTAAAAGCCTCCAGATCCTTTTGATATTTCATATATGCAAGATAATCCTTCTGCCATGTATTATAATCATCGCTGTCGCCGTAGCCGTATGTGGAAATTCTCAGGAACTGTTTGCCCGGAGAGAAATCGGTACAGGTATAATGATTATAATTGGTATCCTCGTTCGTTATTACTTCCGTATTAAGCTCAAGGATAGTCTCATTGAATGTTCCGGTAATATCTTTCCCGTCAACCTTGTATTCCAACGAGAATCCTTTATCTCCGCCGAAATGCTCAAAATAATCATATTTCTCTATACGATCCTTATCAATTTCCCATGAAATACCTCTCTGTTTACTGTTAATACCTGACGTAAACTCAAAATCGGATGTAATATCACGCACCGTATCATAAACCTCGGCACCTGCTTTAAAACCGTCCGGGTTATCCGCATTATATAACTCACCGTCAGATGTACTCATTATGTAGTCCCAGTGGTTAAGCATAACCGCCGCCGTTGATGCCTGAGAAAAGCGGAATGCCCTTTCCACCATTATTTCATTCTTAAAGGTATCACCGTCACATGAACGTTTGAATTCCCTTACCTCGCCTACTCCATCAACGGTCGATATTATATCATCTTGTTCCTCAACATAGAAAACGGATTTTTTCCATTCCGCATCCGAAGCGGTACTCAACACATCGTCATCCGTCATAAATACCTTAAGCTGAGGATAATATCCCTTTTCATACTGCCATACATCACCTTTCATGTTATATCCGTTATGGCCGTTCGGGAAATCGGTCAAACCGTCTACACCCTTAACATCGGATTTTTCCGTATACACACCGGTTATTCCTACAACCGAGAAAGGCTCGTCCGCAATTCCTCGGTAGGTTTTAAAATTAAAATCCACACCTCCATAGATTCCCTCGTTTGCAGTACCCTCATCAGGAGCATAATCACCGCCCGCCATGCCTATTGCCATCTCACGCATCGCGGTAGTCTGCATATCATAATAGCAGTTGTCGAAATAGCCGAAGCTTTTATCATAAACCTTATATTTGTCAAGATCTTCATTAGAACCGGGAAATTTCGATTCAGCCTCGGTTCCCGGAGTAAATGTAAGATATTTATTACCGTCCGTAACCCCTGCCCTGGCTATCCACCAGCGTTCCGGGCAAAGAACACCTATAAAACCGCCTGTGGGATAGTAAGGAAGAATCTCTACTGTACCATCCTGCTTATTATCCGATCCCTCATACGATTCGATATAAAGACCCTCATAATACCAATATTGATCAGCATTTTGATCAGCATTTGACGTATCTGTTACCGTAAGAATATTTCCTACTTCGCCTGCGGCATAGCAGTTGATATATGCCGTTCCGTTAAATTTGACACTCTTGCCGTCTACAATTATTTCATTACCTATGGAGTAATTGTCGTCAAGTCCTACAAAACCGCCGCAGTAACGACCGGCATAGTCCATTCCGACTGAAGCTGTTGTATAGCAGTTCACAAAAACCGCCGTAGCAAAATCTCCAAAACAATGCGTATCATCTGAAAAATCCAAATTACTGTCATATTCTTCTAAAAATTTCGCATCATAAATTTTATAGGATGATCCGTTAGACCTTGCCGAGTTAACAAATCCGACAAAACCACCCATTGCATTTCTGCCTTCAACAACTCCCGAAGAATAGCAGTTTTCAAAATAGGACATTACGCACGAAGGCGTGCCTTGTTCTCCCAACATCCCCATTAGACCAAGTTCCACACGTCCGATAAAGCCTCCGGTATTTGAATCCGAATAAATGCTGTTGTTCGTATAGCAATTCCTTGCAATTATACTTCCTCCGCATGAAATAAAACATCCGGAGTCAATGCCTGTCGAAAAAATCTCACAGTTGACCGAATAGGAATCTTCAAACATAGCAGGGAAATAACACTTATCTTTGTAAGACTTCAAATCAAACGCTGCCCACTCGGGATGCTCGGGAAATTTTTGATTATATCTGACAGCACAAGGACGATCTGTCTCGGTATATGTCCTTGTGTACGATGCAAACCCCGAAACATGACTTTTTCCGTAAACTATAACATTGTTGGTGGAACAATTCTTCACAAAAAGCCCGTATGTATACATCGTTCTTCCAATAAGACCACCGGCATAATCAGCACTTGTTTGCATATAGCAATCTGACGAGTGGACATTATACAGATAAGTAAACCTATTATCATATCTTTTATTATCAGAATCAGAACGTCCGTATATAAGTCCGGTGTTGCCTTTGGCAATCACCATTGAGGATTTGAATCCAAGGTTTTTCACAATCAAAGGACAATTCACATCAGCAAAAAGTCCTCCATTATTACCGGCGGATGCACTCTTTACACGCAAATTGTAAATGGTATAACCGTTTCCCTCGATATAAATTGAATTAACACCGGTAGTATCAGTACTCGGATACGGATTACCCGAACCGACAAAATTAGCCCCATTATCATGATAAATCTTTATCGGCTCCCAAAGCCTCCCGTCTTTTCCTCCCATATCCAAATCGTTCAAAAGGTTTATAAGTATATTTTTATCCCTTGCCGCATCTCTCATGGTATATTCCATGGCATATCTGAACTGCTCGGGAGTACGTATATTAAATACTATGTATTCCGCATAGGAATACTCGTTTTCATATTCAAACGAAGCATTAGACTCGTTAAAGGATAAAGGCTTCTTATACTTATACTTCCATATCAGACTCTCTCTTTCACCGTCATTGGGAAACAGACTTGTATAGTCTCCAACAGTATAACTGATCTTACCATCCCATGGCTTTAACGTATTACCTTCTTTATCAGTAAAACTGCTCGTATCGGTCCAGGTAAAATAGGCATTGTTTTCTTTAACAGTCCACTCCTGAACTACATCGGGATCCGATTCCGGCTGATCATCCTGATGCTCCCCGTTAAAGATGGCTTTTTGAATTTCTGCTATCTGTGCCTTCTGAAATGCGTTAATGTCCGAATATTTAGTTTGGCTGGTACCGCTGTCTCCGGCTGCCTCAGTATTATTAATTCCGGGGAACAGCGAAACAATAATCAGACATACAAGCAAAAAGGACACAGCTCTCCTGCCCACGGCAAATAAACTCCTGCCGTGAGGGAAACTGTACCCTTGAAAATTATATATTTTTTTCACTTTTACCCCCCCCCGCCTTCACAAATATCACTCTCCGACAGCCCTAAAACACACCGCCTACAGTGCGGATTTTCAAACCGTCATAAATCACTGTGAATTTGTATGCTTCGATTATAATATATATTTTCTTAAAAGTCAATATTTTTATTAAAAAACAATAAAAAATATCAGGCAGTTCAGTCAGTTTGTTGAAGTTCTCCCATTTTTTTGTATAAGTATTATATTTTTTCAATTCATATGGAAATTTACCGAAAAAAATGGTATATTATGATGTAAGGAAAAAACGGAGGCGAAAAAATTTGGAGCATATAGCCGAGATTGCATCATTTGCAATAAGACTTGCAGAGCCTTTTCTGGCTCTGATTGTAATAATAATGGCTTTCTCCTCACTAAGAGGCGGAAGAAGAAATGAACACGCTCTCATTGTATTGGAAAATGAAAAGGATAATATAACCTTTCCCGTTCTGTATTGGGAAAACTCTATCGGAAGAAGCAGAAGCTCCGATATAAAACTTTCCGACCCTACCGTGTCAAGAGACCATGCCGTTCTGCTCAGGCGAAATGACGGATGGTTCGTAACGGACACAGGCTCAAAATCCGGCGTATATGTAAACGGCGAAAGAACTGTCGGAAGACATCAGGTTGCAGTCGGAGATATCATAACCTGCGGAACAACATCACTCGTTCTGCGCCGTGCCTCAGATACGGGTGCGGCTGAACCTAGACATGAAAGAAAAATCTTCCCTCAGGGCATAATATTATCGTTTGTTACATTATACACCGCATTGCTTGTTCTTCAGGCAGTTATAAACATGGGAAATACCGATGCCCTCATTCCCGGTATTGCATTCATCGTTGTAATCTGGCTGTATTATGCCATTTCACGGGCTGCATTCAAAAGACTTAATTTCGAGCTTGAATCCCTTGCAATGCTGCTCTCCGGAACAGGTATAATCCTTGCGGCTTCACATGATACAAGACAGGCATATATGCAGCTCGGCGCAATGGTGCTCGGATTGTTTATATATTCGTTTATGCTTTGGTTCATTGAAATTCCCGACAGAGTAATGAAATGGCATATCGCAATATCCGTCCTTACCCTGCTGCTGCTCGCATCAACACTTGTCATAGGAAAAAGCGTGAACGGTGCCAAAAACTGGATAATAATAGGCCCGCTGTCGGTGCAGCCGTCAGAATTTGCCAAAATTGCATATATCTTTGTGGGTGCGTCAACACTCGATGTACTCCAAACCAAAAAAAGCCTTGCCGCATTTATTTTCGTATCGGCAGCAAGCGTCGGATGTCTTGTCCTTATGAGCGATTTCGGAACGGCAGTTATATTCTTTGTGACATTCCTTATAATCGCATTCATGCGTTCGGGCGATATAAAAACCGTTATCCTTGCAATAACCGCGGCTGTCCTCGGCGCGCTGACAATGCTTTCCGTCAAGCCCTATATCGCCGAGCGTTTCGCCGCCTGGGGACACGTGTGGGACTATGCAGATGTAGCCGGAGGCTATCAGCAGGTTCGCTCTCTTATATACTCCGCAAGCGGAGGTCTTTTCGGCGTGGGGCTTTCCAAAGGATATCTGCAATATGTATTCGCCTCGGAAAATGACCTCGTATTCTGCCTTATGTGTGAGGAATTGGGATGCATTATCGCCCTGCTTTGTTCATTTGTTATAGGCGGTCTTATGCTTTACGCAAGAGCAGTCACAACACGCAGCCGCTCAACTTTCTACTCTATTGCCGCCTGCTCCGCCGGAGGTCTTCTTGTATTTCAGGCCGCACTCAACATTTTCGGCGTAACAGATATACTTCCGCTGACAGGTGTGACATTTCCCTTTGTCAGCTACGGCGGAACAAGTATGGCAGCCTGCTGGGGAATACTCGCTTTTATAAAATCCGCAGACGAAAGGACATATGCCCGTCATAAGCCTAAACAGAGAAAGCCAAAAACCAAACCAAAGCATACCGAAGAATATGAGGAAGATTACGTTGAAATATAGGGGGTATATACCTTGAGGAAAACAAGATTCAGATCCTTTCCCGTTCTGATGATAACTCTTGCTTTTTTTGCAGGTCTTATCTATTTTATAATAAATCTTGCCATCCATTCGGCAGAATGGGCCTCAATGCCGTATAACGGTCATTTATCGGACAGTGACGCTATGGAAATGACAGGCACAATAACCGACAGAAACGGAGTTGTCCTTGCAAAAACCGAGAACGGCAAAAGAATTTATAATCAGGACGAAGATATCCGACGTGCCTGTCTTCATGTTATCGGCGATGACAGCGTTAATATTTCCACCGCAATACAGACACTATACCGTTCCGAGCTTTCCGGCTACAACTTCATCCTCGGTCTCGGGGCACCGGATTTCTTACAAAAGGGTGCGGATATTGAGCTTACCATTGACAGCGAGGTGCAGAAAGCAGCATACCGGGCATTGGGAGATTACAGGGGTGCGGTTATTGTATATAACTACAAAACCGGTGAGGTCATATGTATGGTAAGCACTCCCACCTATGACCCGGAAAATGTTCCGGAGGATATTGATACCAATGATGAATATGAAGGTGCGTATATAAACCGTACCATTTCCGCCTCCTATCCCCCCGGCTCCACATTCAAGCTCGTCACAGCTTCAGCGGCACTCGAGGAAGACCCGGATAACGAAAATAGGGAATATGACTGTATAGGTTATACGGAAATAGGAGGAAAAACCATAAACTGCTATTCCGTAAGCGGTCATATTGATATGACCGGCGCACTTATGAACTCATGCAATGCGTATTTTGCGGAACTTACTGTCGATCTGGGAAAGGACTGTATGCTAAAGCAGGCGGAAAAAATGGGATTCAATTCTTCGTGGAAGTTCGACGGCATAGAAACCGCAAAGAGCTCATACGATGTATCAGAGGCTGATGAAAATGCCTTTGCATGGTCGGGAGTCGGACAGTATACCGTATTGGAATCTCCGATAAACATGGCTATACGCTCCTGTGCAATAGCAAACGGCGGAAAATCGGTTACACCTGAGCTTATTATGAATATAAATACTCTTTTCGGCGGAAGTCTTAAGCAAAACGACAGCTCACCATCAAAAACAATGATGAGCAAAGAAACCGCAGATAAGCTTGCGGACATGATGGATTATACTGTTGAAAATTCCTACGGAAAAGGATATTTCTCAAACTATCTTGATGTATGTGCAAAAACCGGTACCGCAGAAGTAAGCGATGACGGTCTTGCCCATGCATGGGTAACAGGATTCACGAAAGATGAGGATTGTCCCCTTGCCTTTGCAGTAATTGTAGAACACGGTAATTCCGGATATCAGGCTGCAATTCCGGTTGCGGGCGCGGTCCTCGATGCAGCCGCCGAAGCCCTCGAGGGCGATTAGCTTCTCTATTTTAAATGATATAGGGATTTATGTATTATTACTATTGATTTTGACATAAAATGGTGATACAATAAATTTCGGATGATATATTGAGTAAAAATGTCGGAGGTGAAAATTATGGATAATAATGAATTGCTCGTTGCCATAAAAGACATTGTGAGGGAAACAGTAGAGGAAGTCGTAAAGACAACCGTTGAACCTATGGTCGAAAACATTGTCCGGAGAGAACTTGCACCCATAAAGCAGGATATTGCTAAAATGAAAACGGATATATCAGAGCTGCGAACTGATGTCGACGAACTTAAGGTAAAAATGACTGCCGTTGAAAATGAGGTTTCCGGGCTTAAAGCCGAAGTTACCGAACTTAAAGCCGAAGTTGCCGAGCTTAAAACCGAGATGGATAAGCTTAAAGCCGAAGTTGCCGAGCTTAAAGCCGAGATGGGTAAGCTTAAAGCCGAAGTTGCCGAGCTTAAAGCCGAGATGGATAAGCTTAAAGCTGAGATGAATAAGCTTAAAGCCGAGATGGATGAGCTTAAAGCCGAGATGGATGAGCTTAAGACAAGAATGTCTGCTGTCGAAAATGAGGTTGCTGAGCTTAAGACAAATGTCGTTGAGCTTAAGGAGGATGTTGCAGAGCTCAAGGAATTTACATTGATTACAAGAACTGCCGTCAATGAAATTGTTGATTTCAGCGAGAGAGCGGCAAAGGTAATACGCATACCGTTTATGTCACAGGATGATGCGGTATAAACAGAAAGCTTTACCGTATATTCCGGTCTTCACCCGAATATACGGTTTTCTGATTTTTGCAAATCGAGCTGTCATACTTCAAGGGGATTGTATGAGACAGTAACAGATTAAATTATAGATGTGAAAAAATTTAATGAGTTTAATCTTGGCAAAATAACGGAATTGAAGTTTTAAGGTAATAATGCAACAATTATATTCATCTATAAAATATTCCGGAGATGGATATGATATCGTTTCATCAGGTTAATAAGTATAATAAGGGAGAATTACAATTGTGACCAGATTGCCGAGTCAATGGAGTTATATGTGCGAGTATGCCATCGAGCACAATGAGATGGCTGACTATATGTTTGGGTAATGGAAAATATTATTGGTCAGGAGATAAAAACAGACCCGGGCCTGTTTATCCGCCAAGCATATTAAAAGCTATTTATACTCTGTATGAAACCGATAAAGAATCAAATGTATTAGAAATCTTCAAAGCTGCACTTTTGAAACTGTGTAAGGGGACACCATATGAACTTATGTACGGTGTTATATATTTCGAGACGCATTGTCGTAATGAAAAAGCAGAGAATTCTCCTTTTTGCTTTGACAGTGATTTTATCGAATCGTTTTTGAAAATAGTTAGCGATAGATGTGAAAGCGAGGAAGCTGAACTGAGAGGAGCCAAGGGTAACATATGGAGATCACTTGTTGTTTTTAATAATGCACTTATAGTGAAAACAAATATTAAAAAGGGTTTTTTGATGTCATATAGTGTATGGCAAGCCTGGGCTGAACAATCAATTGATATTAGTCAAATCAAAGATATGCTTAAAGGCATAGATGATTACAAGATTTTTGGAGAACCTGTTGATGTGAAGAAGGTATTACGGGCGTATTATGATTTGGACAGGCAGAATCCTTTTGGTGATACTGATAGTGGAGATGTTCTTGAAAGGAAATTCTTTGAACTTCTTTCCGGAAACAATGATGATATTTATCTCTCTGCACGATATTTTGTTTATCAGCTTATCGAAGAAAAGAACGGCAATTCATCATTCAAGATGGACGAGGAATTCAAGCAGAAGTATATTGGCAAATTAACAGAGATATGCAAGACAAAATGTCAAGAATTTAAGACAGAAACCACTATTTATGGTGGTAATAAATGGGAAGCACTGAAAAAACTCAACGATATTTTGCCGGATGATTTAGGGTGCGGAAAAGGATTTTTAAAATTATGAGAATAAAAGTTCAATGAAAGGAATAAACCCGGAAGCTCCTTTACCTGCTCAAAGGAATTGTGTGGCAATTGTTCAGTCATTTTACACTAAAAAACAAAGTTTTCTCCGGTATATTAACGAAAAAATGTATTAATTATTTCTGCATAGTTCCTAATTGGTGTTTTTATAGTAAAAGTCACTGAGTATTGCTCATTCGGAGTGGAGAGTGAAGTTATTGCAAATTCTACTCTTCGATTAAATCATATTTTAAAAATGAGTCGGAAAATATAACAGTTTCACTCTTCACTTTCCATACTACACTC
>CANPXK010000012.1 GCA_947585965.1 uncultured Clostridia bacterium | reverse complement strand
AGTCCCTTGTGCAGTCTTGCAAGTGATTCGTCCCTGCCGAGTATATCAAGTATTTCAACCGCACCGCCCGGTGTTACCGTCATTCCCGATGCTGCAATCCTGACAGGCCACATTGCCGTGCCATTCTTTACACCCAATTTTTCCGCAAGACCGATAAGACAGTCATGTATGCTGTCGTGATTCCATTCTGTCAATGCTTCAAGTGCCTCTACACCTGCTTTCAAAAGTCCGGGGGCATTTTCAAGGTTTGTCTTGCTCTTTTTGTTTATGAACAATTCTTTATCATACTCCGGCTGTTCGGCAAAAAATGCTATCTTTTCGGGAATTTCCGTAAGCCTTACGGTTCTTTGCTGCAAAATTCCGGCAAGCTTAACTCTGTCAAGCGGCTTATCCCCAAGTGCCTTTCCGAAATAAGGCTCTGCGGCCTCTGCAAATTTTTCAACAGTCATAGCCTTGATATATTCCGCATTGAACCATTCCAGCTTATCATAATCAAATACCGCCGGCGATTTGCTTATTCTGTCTATAGAGAAATTCTCAACAAGCTCTGCAAGCGTAAACATCTCCCTGTTATCCTTCGGGGCCCAACCGAGTAGAGCAATATAATTTATAATAGCCTCCGGCAGAAATCCCGCTTTTACAAGATCCTCAAAGCTTGTCGCTCCGTGTCGCTTTGACAGCTTGGATATGGAGCCGTCATCATTTTTTCCCATAATAAGCGGAAGATGTATATATGTCGGTATCTCCCAACCGAAAGCCTCATAAAGAAGATTATATTTCGGTGTTGAAGAGAGATATTCACTTCCCCTTACGACATGGGTTATATTCATTGTATGGTCATCAATTACATTTGCAAAATTATAGGTGGGATAGCCGTCAGCCTTAATAAGTATCTGGTCCTGTAGCTCTGAGTTTTCAACGGAAATAGTACCGTATACCGCATCCTCAAATATAGTTGTACCCTCAAGCGGCATTTTTTGTCGTATTACATAGGGAGTACCCTTGTCGAGCAGATTCTGTACCTCTTCGTCCGATAAATTACGGCAATGACGGTCATAACCTGCTCCCGGTTCGTCCGCATTTTCCCTAAGACTGTCAAGTCTTTCCTTTGTGCAGAAGCAGCGATAAGCCTTGCCCTTTTTTATAAGTTCCTCGGCATACGGTACATACATATCCTTCCGCTCACTTTGTACATATGGTCCGTATTCACCGCCCACATCGGGTCCCTCATCATGTTTAAGTCCTGCCATATTCAAAGTATCATATATTATATCTACCGCACCCTCTACCTTTCTCTCCTGATCGGTATCCTCTATTCTTAAAATAAAATCACCGTCAAGCGATTTTGCAATAAGATATTCATAAAGTGCCGTTCTCAGATTTCCGACGTGCATAAAGCCTGTCGGACTTGGTGCAAATCGGGTTCTTACCTTTTTATCTGACATTTTATTCTCTCCCCTTTTCCACTATACATTATACCCAAAGTATAATATACCCATAGTATATATATTATCCGTAATTACAAAATGCACCCGAAACTGATTGCCTCGGGTGCAGATATGCTTTTGTTTTTATCAGTCGATAACCCTTACACGGATAACGCCGTCGATTGCAGCAATCTTATCCGCTGCCGCAGCATCAACGGCATTTGCCGTATCAAGTATCGTATATGCATAATCCTTCTTTGATTTACTGTCAAGACTTTCAATATTATTTCCTGTTTCTGAAAGAGCTGCTGTGACGGTTGTAAGGATATTCGGAACATTTCTGTGTATTACGCAAACTCTTGCCGCACCTGTACGAGGAACTGAAACAGTCGGAAGAATAACAGAATTTTTAATATTGCCGTTTTCAAGATAATCCTTGATTTCATCGGCAGCCATCTTTGCACAGTTGTCCTCCGATTCGGGTGTTGAAGCTCCGAGGTGAGGTGTTACGATAATGCCCTTTACATCAAGTATATCATCCGTTGCAAAGTCAGTCGTATAATTTGCAACCTTACCGCTCTTTACTGCCTCAATAACATCAGCGGATACAACAAGATCAGCACGGGAGTAGTTGATTATACGAACTCCGTCCTTCATCTTTGCTATATTCTCCGCATTGATAACACCCTTTGTTTCGGGAGTAAGCGGAACATGAACGGTTATATAATCGCTTGCCGCAAATACCTCGTCAAGTGTTACAACGTGCTTAACCTTGTGAGAAATTCTGAGTGCATTGTCAACAGAAAGGAACGGATCGTAACCTATAACCTCCATGCCGAGTGCAACAGCAGCATTGGCAACAAGTATGCCTATGGCACCAAGACCTACAACGCCAAGTGTCTTACCCTTAATTTCGGGACCCACAAACTGACTCTTGCCCTTTTCTACCATTTTGCCTACCGCATCACCGTTGCCCTTGAGTGTCTTTGCCCACTCTACACCGCCGATAACATCACGGCTGCTGAGAAGCAAAGCCGTCACAACAAGCTCCTTAACGGCATTTGCATTTGCACCCGGAGTATTGAATACTACAATACCCTTTTCCGCACATTTGTCAAGCGGAATGTTATTCACTCCCGCACCTGCTCTTGCAATGGCAAGAAGACTTTCAGGAAGCTCCATATCATGCATAGACGCAGAACGGACAAGGACTGCCTCAGGGTTCTGAACATCATCACCTACCGTATAATTCTCTCCAAGACGTGAAAGCCCTACCGAAGAAATCTTATTGAGTGTCTTAACATTATACATTTTTATCACCTTATATAATTAATTTTAATTAGCTATTGCGAGCCTCAAACTCACCCATAAACTTAACAAGCTTCTCTACACCCTCAACAGGCATAGCATTATAGATGGAAGCTCTCATGCCGCCGACCGAACGGTGACCCTTGATATTAACAAAGTCATTCTCTGTTGCTTCCTTAACGAATTTAGCGTCAAGCTCCTCGTTTCCCGTAATGAACGGAACATTCATAAGTGAACGATCCTCAGGAACGACCGTACCCTTGAAGAGGTTGGAGTTATCAAGGAAATTATAAAGGATTGAAGCCTTTTTCTCGTTGATTTCCTTCATCTTCTCAAGACCGCCGATATCGTTCTTTATCCACTCAAGAACGAGCTTAGCTATATAGATTGTATAGCACGGAGGTGTATTGAACATTGAGCCGTTATCGGCGTGTGTCTTGTAATTGAGCATTGTGGGAGTTATATCCTTTGCATGACCGATAAGATCCTCACGTATAATAACAACCGTAAGACCTGCCGGAGCCATATTCTTCTGTGCACCAGCATAGAGAATTCCGAATTTTGTAACATCTATCGGCTGTGAAAGAATACAGGATGAGATATCCGCAACAAGCGGCACATTTCCTGTTTCGGGAAGCTCATGGTAAAGCGTTCCGTAGATTGTATTATTCATGCAGATATAGAAATAATCGGCATCCTTTGTAAATGTATCGGGATCAAGCTTCGGGATATAGGAGAAAGTCTTGTCCTTTGAAGAAGCAACGATATTTGCATCTATGTATCTTGCAGCTTCCTTCTGAGCCTTTGTTGCCCACTGACCTGTGATAACATAATCGGCCTTTCCGCTGTTTACACCGAGGTTAAGAGGAATAGCCGCAAACTGTGTTGAAGCACCGCCCTGAAGGAAAAGCACCTTATAGTTATCGGGAATGTTCATAACCTCACGGAGAAGTGCCTCTGCACCCTCTATGATTGTTCCGTAAATCTTTGAACGGTGTGACATTTCCATAACGGACTGACCGCTGCCCTGATAATCGAGCATTTCGCTCGCTGCCTTTTCAAGAACCGACTGCGGCAGCATAGAAGGACCTGCCGAGAAATTGTAAACTCTTTTCATACTTTAAAGCCTCCATTTATATTTTTACGCTGTGGGAATAACAACATCCCGCATTATTATGTAATGATACCACTTAATTATAATTCAAAACGCATAATAAGTCAATTATAAGCGGGGATTTTTTCCAAAATTTATTTTACAATTCATTCATCATCCGAATCCGTAAATAATGATGCGGAATCAATTATATCACTTAACATCCGTATGTACACAGCAACAAGGAATCAGTGTGACGATCCGATTTACAAAATACATCTTCTGCGTTCATGTATCTTTTGGGTATCTATGGTATATAAAACCTGTGTTTTATATCGTCCATACACTGCCTCCCGTAGGTTTTATTTTCATTCCCCCATATCAAAATTTTCAGGCGGAATACTTACATCAATAACAAATCTTTCAAAGAACGGCACTATTTCACTTGAAGCAAGGCCTCCTATGTAGCTGCGGCTTGACACAAAGTTAAGGGTCTTGTCTGTGTATTTTTGCGTTTCAGCCTTCATTTCCTCAAGTACGGTCTTAACCTCGTCCTCCGCCAACTCACCGCAATCAACCGACACAATCAGTTCACTTCCGCTTTTTTTCCTCATACCCTTCAAAAACGCCCTTACAATTCTTCCGTCATTGTCAAATAACTCACTCAGCTTATCGGTTATATCGTCCGGCATTTTTTCGAGTGTATAAATAACCGCACGTTCGCCCTCACTCTGAGGTGCAAGCTCAACAGCCCTATGTATTGCCTCACAGGTTTCCTTTGTTATTGTAAAATTAAAGCCAAAGGGATTCAATACGACAATTTCACCCTCATTGCAAAGATTTTCTATATGTGCAAAGGTAGCAGGTACAGGATTAAATTTACCCTCATGATCAAGCTTTCTGTACTCGTTTATATCCGTAAAGAACGGTATAACCTTTTCCCCGTCACTCCTGCCGATTGACGGTATATTTACCTTATTACCCTCCGGCTTTCCCTCTATCGGTATGATATACCTTGCATTATATGCATCCGAAAGAAAATTTATCTCCTTATCGGGTGTCACGGTTTTATTTTCTATACACTGAAAAAATCTGTTTGCACTGCACACCAAGGCAGGATTTATTATAGGCCGCTGATTTTCGGGAATTTTTGAGAAATCCGGAACATTTATGAGATCGCTGAGCGGTATGAGAATATGAGCCTTGCCGTTATCAATGAGAACGGATTCTATGCCGCTCCTGTGATAATCCGAAAGCATACTGAGACGGCTGTCCCTGTTACATTCAGCAATGCCGACGGTATGTCCGCTTTCCTTTACATGACGGCAAAAGTCCTCACAGTACTGCTTTTCGGAAAACAGAAACGCCGATGGTATTCCCTCAACATAATCAACAAAGTGACCTCTTGTTCTCGGTGAAAATGCGGAATACAAAACCTCATCCGTCTGTATTTTCGCAAGTATATCACGGTATGTATTCCGGTTTTTATTTTTACCGTATTCTTTTATCAAATCTTGAATCCTGCTCATATTTTATCCTCCGAAGCTAATATAATATTACAACATCAATTATATAATAATCCGATTCCTCTGTCAACAACTGCCTTATGAGATGTTGCTATAAAGCACAGTGTCCGCACCGTATTGCAGCAGACAGTACAGACACTATGTTTTTCCGTATTACATCTTCGGGGCTTCCGGATTATCGGAATCGTCCAATACAGTATTCCTTATCATCGTAAATGCATAGGGATAAATAGGAAATCTGAACTGGAACGGCATTATCCTGCCATTAAACACACAACATTCATCCTCTCTTCCGTACGGATCAAACGGTGTTCCTATCGCACTGAAGCTGCCCTCGTAAAAATTATCCTGTGACATAGTTTTTCACCTCAATAAACTTTCGCAGAAATCCTGCATAATAATAAAATTCATAACCTATGAAATTATTATTACTTAATTATTATGTGCTTAAATCGTATATGTATAATCGGTTTGTATGATTTTTCATTATCATGCATAAGTTATCTATGATAATTTATCAATTTATTGTGTAGAAAAGGGGAGTAAATTTTTGGTTATTTTTACTGTATCCGAAAAACTTATTAAAAGCAAAATATTTTTTATAATTCTCGCAGCATTCATTATGGTGCTTACAACTCTGATGTTTGTAATATTTCATGATGACCCTTATACTGCGGAATTTGAGGGAAAAACATATTCCCTCCGTGCCGGCTCAAAAGAGGAAATTTCCGGATTTGCTGATTTTTTCGGTCTGAAAATCGCCGATGAACCCATCGGCGTGAAAAACATAATCATTCCCTCGAACTTTAATGATATTTATTTGCAGTATAATGACATTCAAAAACAAATCGGTCTTAACCTCGAAAAATATAAGGGACAGAACTGCACATTATATTCTTACGAAATAATTTCTCCCGAAAGTCGAAAAGGCGACTTACTCAACCTCATTATACAAAATGATATAGTTATCGGTTGTGATATAAGCGAAAAAGAGTACAACGGAAAAATGTTTTCTTTGGGGGATGCAAACAGGGCAGTATAATATCTCAGCACTCCGATGATACTATAATAACTATTTTATGCATAAAAGTAATCTTGACAAACAAAACTCAACGTGTTATCATATTTAGCAAGCCGATAAAATTATTATTTTGCAAATAAATGTCATTATTGTGCTATTATGCACGGTAAAATGCTATTACGGCTAATATTTATTAAAGTAAGGAGAAGAAAAAATGCTGCTTGACAGATTTTTACCCCGCATCGAATTTGATTCGTATGAAGACTTCAAGAAAAACTACAAGGTAAATGTACCCGAAAACTTTAATTTCGGATTCGACATTGTTGACGAATGGGCAAAGCAGGACGAAAACAAAAAGGCTCTTGTGTGGTGTGATGACCACGGTGGGGAGAAAACATTCACATTCAAGGATATCAGCCTTCTTTCAAACAAGGCGGCTAATTATTTCAAAAGTATAGGCATAAGGAAAGGCGATGTGGTTATGCTTGTACTTCGCAGACGCTGGGAATATTGGGTATGTGCCGTCGCACTTCACAAGCTCGGCGCAGTTACAATACCTGGAACGCTCCAGCTCACAAGCAAGGATGTAATATACCGTGCAAATTCCGCTTTGGTAAAGGCTGTTGTTTGTGTTAATGATGATTTCGTAATAACGCAGTTTGAAAAATCACTTCCCGAATGCCCGACAATAAAAAATCATATAGTTGTCGGTGAAAAGCGTGAGGGTTGGGAATTTTTTGAGGATGAGATAGAGAAACAGTCGGATGTTTTTGAAAGACCCACAGGTGTGGATGCTACGAACAAGGACGATATCATGCTTGTATATTTCACCTCGGGTACGACAGGTATGCCGAAAATGGTACAGCACAGCTTTTCACATCCGCTCGGACATATTGTTACGGCTAAATACTGGCAGCAGGTACAGGAAAACAAGCTGCATATGAGCGTTACGGATTCCGGCTGGGCAAAATTCGGATGGGGAAAAATATACGGGCAGTGGATTTGCGGTGCTGTCATATTTGCCTATGATTTCGACAAATTCATTCCGGCAAAGCTGCTTGAAAAAATGTCGGAATATAAGCTGACAACCTTCTGTGCTCCGCCGACAATGTATCGTTTTATGCTGTTGGAGGATGTTGCATCCTATGATTTATCCTCAATTCAACATTGGGCAACGGCAGGTGAACCGCTTAATCCGGAGGTAAACAATAAATGGTTCAAATTCACCGGACATAATATATATCAGGGCTTCGGTCAGTCCGAGGGCAGCGTGCTTATGGCGGATTTTCAGTGGGATGAAATTAAGATAGGTGCTACGGGAAAGCCTTCGCCGCTTTATGACATCAAGCTTCTTAACAGTGACGGAAACGAAGTAGGAGTCGGCGAGGAGGGTTCTATTTGTGTTATGGACGTAAAAAACAATCCTCCTGTCGGTTTGTTTACGGGATATTACAGAAATCCCGAAATGACGAACGAGTTGCTTCTCGGAAAATTCTATGATACGTGTGATATGGCATGGCGTGACAGCGATGGATATTATTGGTTTGTCGGCAGGAATGACGATGTTATCAAATGTTCGGGATACCGCATAGGTCCGTTTGAGGTTGAAAGTGCGATGCTTGAGCATGACGCAGTTGTTGAGTGTGCGATAACAGGTACTCCCGATCCTGTAAGAGGTCAGGTTGTCAAGGCAACGGTTGTACTTAAAAAGGGCTACGAACCAAGCGAGAAGCTTATCAAGGAATTGCAGGATCATGTAAAGAAGTCAACCGCACCTTATAAATATCCGAGAGTGATTGAGTTTGTAGACGAGCTTCCAAAAACAATAGGCGGAAAGATAAAGAGGGCACAGATAAGGCACGCTGACGAGGAAGCTGTCAGAGTAAGGGACGAGAACCAGCCGAACGACAACAAATAAAGCAGTTATCATCAACACACAGGTAACTTAAAAATACATCTAAAATAAAATGGTCTGCCTTATCAGGTTTATTGATGCCTGATAAGGCAGACCATTGTTATATAAATTGCCGTCACAAGCGGAGCCGCTCCCGACACTTTCCGCCCCATTCCGACAGGCAAACTCACTAACGCGGACACATACTTTCGATAAAAACCGTCAAAGTGAACGCAGTGAGCGAAAATGCGAATGGACACCGGAGCTACTCATTTTGTTTGGAGAGGAAGTCGGCAGCGGCCTGCATTAACTTTATATCACCTTCGTTGGGAAATGCTCCGCTTTCGGGGAGAAGCATGATTATCGCCCCCGTTATGTCACCGGCTGATATAATCGGATATGCAACGGACGCACATTTGTCAATATTCTCAACAGGCATGAGTACGGTGGAATTTCTCTCCGCCGTAAAACTCCTGCGGTTTTCTATCATATCTTCAAGATCAGCCGATATCCGGCGGTCAATATATTCCTTCTTAGATACACCCGATGCAGCAACAACATGATCCCTGTCCGTTATTATGACAGGACATTTTGATACTCTGTTTATAACCTCGGCATACTGCTCCGCAAAGCTCGACATTTCTCCCATTGGTGAGTATTTTTTAAAAATCACTTCTCCGCCCGAATCCGTGTATATTTCAAGCGGATCACCCTCACGTATTCTTAACGTGCGGCGTATCTCCTTGGGAATAACTACCCTTCCCAAATCATCTATTCTTCGTACAATTCCGGTTGCTCTCATATATAAAACTCCTTATTAATTGATTTATTACTCAATGATATCTTTTGTATCTGTAAGAAAAATTATACATGAAAACAAAAATAAAACGGCGGACATTCCGAAAAGAAATGTCCGCCGAAAACTTACATCATATAAAACCAAGCAATCGCTTCAGAATTTATGAATTAAGCTCTTTCTTTTTTCTTAGCTGCTACAATAGCTACACCGAGAGCTGCAATAGCAATAACTGCAAATACTGCGGGTACTGCTGTATCGCCTGTTGAAACTACTCCGTCACCTGTGCTTGAACCACCATTATTGTTGCCACCGTCACCGGGTGTATTTGTGCCACCAGGTGTGCTTGTGCCATTGCCCGGTACATCTGTACCGCTGGGTTCTCCGGGCTCTTCACTGTCGTCACTGGGCTCGGGATCTACGGAAGGATCTTCACTTACTACAGGAGCTTCGTTAAGTAACTCGGAAATGTACTCACCCACGTAAGCATCCCATGTACCTGCTTCTGCTGAGAATGTCCACTTTCTGTTCTTATAAATACCACGTGCAGCTGTGGGAAGTACAGAAGTATCGAGCTTGTATATCTGACCTGCATTAGCTGTTGAATCGAAGTCAAGATCTGCTGTCTGAACACCAACACCTGCTGCATTCAGGTTGTCCATGGTCACGTCACCGTTTGCCAATACCTCAACCTGCTCGTCAGGAATAACTTCATTGTTTATTTCAGCATCAAGCTTACCATTGTTGAAAATAATCTTTGTAGCACCGAACGGAACTCTTGCCTGCCAGATATCGGTACCCTCAATATTAGTCATTTCAGTTCCCGGCCAAGCATTGGCGAAATCCTGATTACCGTTTTCATCAAGCGGCTCTGCCGGCCAAAGGTTGCCCTCAAGGTCAACTATCTTTGTATAGTCAGAATTCCACCAATGAGCGTGTACTGTTTCCCACTTTGTTTCGCTGTTATCAAAGAAAATATAATCTGAAATCTGTGTCGTATAGTTCTCCTCGATAGACGGCTCGTCCGGATCTTCCGTTGAAGGCTCTGTAGACTCGTCTGTCGAAGGCTCGTCTGTTGAAGGCTCATCTGTCGAAGACTCGTCTGTTGAAGGCTCATCCGTTGACGGTTCATCTGTTGAAGACTCGTCTGTTGACGGTTCATCAGGTGTAGCAGCGTTAGGACCTACATCTACAAACTTGAGTGATCCGTCCGGAGCAGTATAGAAATAAGCTACCTGCCATACCTGGAAGTCAGCGCCGTTTGTGTTAAGTATAAGATGTACGTTCTTAGCATCCTCTGCTATTGAGCAGTTGGTCTGGCTGTTCTGTGTACGATCCTCTGCTGCCTCGTATACGCCCCAGCTATAGTCCCATGCACCGTCTGCACGAACCTTAAAGCCCTGAGTTGCAGCTACATCACCTATGTTAGCACAATATACTCCTTTTGCAATCTCTGTCATGGCAACATCGCCGTCGTCCCATGAGCTGAAGTCACCTATTGCACTGTAGGCATGATCTGCTGCTACAAAAGCTCCGCTCTGGTCGCCGCCCTCATCGGGAAGTGCAAAATAAGCCACTGACCAAACATTAGCATCCGCACCGTTTGTATCAAGAACTACAACTACGTCTGAAGTGCTGCCCAAGGTAAGTGAGCAGTTTGTCTGGCTGTTGAATGTACGATCCTCTGCTTCCTCGTATACACCCCAGCTGTAATCCCAAGCACCGTCAAGACGAATCTTGAACTCATAACTTCCGGCTGCAACATCCTCAACTACACCTAAGTAAATGCCGTCTCCATCAGCATCTGTCATAGCAGCTGCATCTACTTCCCATCCGTTGATACCGATGATACCCATTGTGTGACCATCGAGATCTGCCTTTGAAAATCCATCCGGCAGAACGTCAACAGCAGATGCTGACAGTGTAGCAACAGCAGCAACCGAGCTAACAAGAGCAGCTGTCAAAGCAATACTGATAATCTTCTTTGTTTGCATCTTTTTTGTCCTCCTAAAAATAAATTTTTTTCGTAAAACCTAACAGGGCAGAACACCCCACCAATTTTACTTTATCTTGATTATACAACGTAAAAATTAAAATTGCAAGCTAAAAGTAAGGTTATTTTTAGTATTTAGTTTCCGGAAATGTAATTTTTTGTGCATTTTGCCAATTGTTTTTAATGCTTTTTGCAGAAATAAATGTTAAATAGAATTTTTATTATGCATATTAAATATAAACAAAGGTTAATTTTTGGTAATATTTTCTTTCTAATATGTAACTATTTCGTTACAAAGTTTTAATTTTTTCGTCGGGAACGGCTTGTTTTCAACATTTTTTCGTGTCGCTGTTGAAATCCGTTCCGTAAAAACATTGACTTTTATACAAATTGTTATATAATAAATCCAAAAAGAAATTCAGATCCCGAACGGAGAAACAAAGATGAAATATTGTTCCAAATGTAAAAAGCTTTATTTTGATTATGCGGATGCAAGATGTCCTTCATGCGGCAGAAAATTAATAGAAAATCCAAATCATTTTTCACCCGTTTATATTGTAACCGCAAACGGTTTTGAGCTTGAAAGAATAAGAGCCGCCCTTGACAGTGCGGGAATACCCTATTCTTATCAGAATGAAAAAAGGGAAACAGGAATAAGAATACTTAATTCCGCACCGCCGGAAAACTGCGAGGTATTCGTTCCCGTGAGTGCCTATTCCGATGCCGTTGATATATTGGTCGGAATAGGTGCGATCGGAGAAGATAAAATACCCGAAATTAATGAGGGCGAAAAAGAAAAACTGAACGAATACGAAAAGGAAGCCGCACAAGCGGAGGAGGAGCTTTCTCCGGGGAAAGCACGCTTAGTGCGTATACTTTCCTTTATCGGGTTCCTGCTTATACTTGCGGCTACGGTTTATCTTGCCGATTTCATAATTGCAGTCATCAAAAATTTCTTTTCCTGATATGTGCACGGTTATCCGCATACAGAGCGTTTCCTGCCGTGATTTCATAAAAAACAGCCCGACCGCTGCATAATTCATAAATCATGTAACGTTCGGGCAATATATTTGACCGCAGCACCTGAGAACGACAGAAAATTCCGTCATCCCCGCTGCCGCATCAGTCCTTTACTCTGAATGACATACAGTCAACACATTGTTCCTCTGTGGGGTTGCTTTCGTGCGTGCCTATTCTTACCGTATTCAGCGAACAATAATCGCAGTCCGTGCAGTGATACTGACACTGATCAACGGTACACTCTATGCTTCTGTTAGGATCCTTCATAGTCTGTTCCTCCAAACATTATATTACCGATACGTTTCATTAAAACCGGCAATAATATCATTCCCTGATTTCCATACTATATTCACAATTCATCCTGAAAACGGTTTATTTAAACCGTATGATCCGTATGCTCAATAATGTAGTGTTTGTCATTCCGTATTTTTCCCGTATCGGAAAATCATTTCTCTTATCAAAATCGGCTTTCAAAGTACGGTTTATTGAAATATAGCTGTTTATAGCGATATTATATACATTTTGCACATAATATCACCTGTAACTCATATGATATTTGTATAATTATACCTCATATTTTACTATATAATAATAATTAACGGTTATTTCATACATACTTTGCCGGATTTTTATGTAAGTAATTAACAAAAACAAATTATTTTCTAAAAAATTTATCTCGATATAAGTGATATTTATATTCATTTATTCCATAAAATCACACCGAAGTATGTCATATGCAAAATTTTACATAATTATTTTTTTAATTATATCTTGATTTTTGGCTGTAAACATGATACAATCGTCATAAAGGTACCGACGTGTATCCGAAATATTTTTTAGGAGGATTTTAACAATGAGAAATTCAAAAATACTTAAAGTAGCTATTTGTTCGGCACTCGTTGCTTCTTTGACAGCTGTTACGGCAATAAGCGTATCGGCATCGGCCGGAAGTGACAAGATCACAAGTGAAGGTCATACTGTTGGTGTTTCCGGCACCTTTACGAACTGGGAAGCAGGTAAGGATATCCCCATGAGTGATGATGACGGAGATGGCATTTGGGAAGCTATGATTGATATTCCCTCCGTTGAGGCTGACTGGATAACTGACTGGAACAAAGATGATAAGCCCACAGGTGAGCAGCACTTCCAGTTCAAGGTTCGTCTTGACAATAGCTGGGATGTAAACTGGGCAACCTACGAGCCTGAGCACGTTCGTGTACTTGACAGCCAGTGCAACCTTGCAATCAAAGAGGATGTACAGGCAGGCGACCACATAAAGTTCAGAGTATTCCTTGACACAAACCAGATGAACCCTGATGCTGTAGCAGATCCGAACGCTGAGCTCGATCCCAGCGAAGTGGAGTGGGAATTCCTCTACGCAGGTTATGATCAGTTTGAAAAGGTAACCGATGAGGCTCCCGCAGAGTCAACTCCCGCAGAGTCGACACCTGCTGAAACTCCCGCAGAATCGACACCTGCTGAAACTCCCGCAGAATCAACACCTGCTGAAACTCCTGCTGACACAACCACTGATCCGGATACAACAACACCTGCAACAGGTGATACAACATCTGCTATAGCTCTTGTAGCTGTTGTTCTTGCTTCTCTCGGCACTGCTGTTGTTATGACAAAGAAGGCTTCCTCTAAGGACTAATTCCTAGATAACAGTAAAACAACAAAAATTTTAAGGCTGTCCGCCAAAAACGGACAGCCTCTTTTTGTATTTATTTTCGTATATGTAAGATACAATCTTTAATTTACCCTACTGACCCGCACCGTATACATATATTTTGGTATGAAGAGGTGCAAATCGCTGTATATCATCGTTTATTGCCTTTTCCTCACTCTCGCTCAGTCTGCTCCGACAATTAATATTAATATATCTGCCGTTCTCGGAAACATCACCGTCAATATTATAAATACCCAAAAGCTTCTTAATCCCCTCAAGCGTAAAATCTCTGTCAGTCACCGAAAGCATACTCATTATGCTCCTTTTTCTTCCCTCTGCAGATTTATCAAGATTACACACAGACATAAGCCTCTCATATATTCCGACCTCACTGCCCTCCGATATATCAAAAAAAATATCCCTCCTGATTTTCTCCAGTTCATCGAAAAAAAGATCCAATCCTACAGCATAGGACATCAGCTCAGCATATACCCCGCTTCCCTCGGATATATCATAAAGACCTGTCTGTGCAAGCCGTTTTGACATCATTTCAAATTCACCCAAATATCTCACCTCACATAGTGTTTACCGTAAGATTTCCAATAATTATAAGTACAGACTCAGCCGCACTTTTATCCTGCATATTATTGAATACATAATTTTCTACCCCATCGGTATTCATAAGGGCACAGCCTATCTCTGCAAGAATCACCCCCTGTCCGACATTCAGTGCGTTAAAATAATTTATTATGCTGTTTCTGACGTTTTCCATAACCTCCTGACTGTCATAACCTGATTTCACCGATATTCCGACATCAACATTATATAATGCTGTGCCGGCATTAACTACTCTGATTTTATGACCGATACATCTCCCCTCTTCTATAATTTTATAAACTTTTGAAATACAACTCCCGCTGCACACCGCACCTCTGCCCGCAACATAAATAGTTGCACCTTCTTCTCCCGTACTGCTCTCCACAACGGCTGACGATTGAACCCCGTCCACACTTTCCGCAAGTCTGCGATAATATGCCGCATTTGCACCATTGGATATATTTCTGTAGGTCGCTTCGATCCTTTTTCTCAGTTCCTCATCGGTTTCATCATCAGTACCGCCTGTAAAGGCAGTTCCGTTCTCTATATACATTCCTGCGGAAAAATATGTAACCATGGTTGTAATGGTATTTTTTGCGACATTATATTTTTTACCCGTATGCTCCGCACAGGCATGACATATGGTTCTTACACTTCCCTTCGTCACCTTCGTCGCCTTATCTATAATAAAATTCAGTCCTCCGTCCGCAGTCGTACATACAGTCCCCTCGGGAATCTCCATTTCATAATCCAATGCAGTATCAAGTACAATAAACAATTCTCCGCTTGATTTATTTCCCCTTATTCTTTTTATTCCCCTCTGCATTGCATACATATCAAGCTGCTCACCTGTTGCCGTGGTGAACAGAAGCTGTCTTTTCAGCCAATCGAAATTACTTCCCAAGGAATAAAGCTCACCCGCAAGCAACTTTAACCTTATTCCGATATCCCCACATTCCTCCGCCTCATGCCCCGTCAGTTCAAAATATTTATTCTCCATTCTCTCAAGTATTTCATCATAGCTGTATGCCATCTTAAATCCCCCTCAAAGCAATATTATATATCCTGTCGTCTATATTGACAAAAACATATGCAGCCCCGTCCCTTATCCGTACACCGCATACTTCCGCCTCCCTGATATCCTTGACCGCCTCCCTTGCCCGAATCTCCAGAAGTTCCTCCGCATTATCATCTGAAAGTACGATTTTATACAGTTCCCCGCCAAGTTCACGATCATAAATAAAACCTCCCCTGTGTCCCGACAGGCATATATATATTTTTTGCAGAAGCACATCAGTTCCGTCAATCGTATAAGGTCTGCCAATTATATCGGTATCAAAATCACCTCCCGGATTAATCGCCGTATCCATCCGAAGCAAACCCCCTTCCGTTTATATAGACCATACCGTCATTTGAAAGCTTTATCTGAGCTCCCCCTTCAGATTCCATAATAATCTCCCCGGGTTCAATTATCCCGTAATATCTGTTCATTCTCATACCGAGACAAACGGGACCGTTCTGTGTCTGCAGCACAACCGATGTCTGATTGTTAGTAGGAAGACTGTAAATCCCCGGGGGCGTCATCATTGAACATTTTTCTATCCCTCTCGCGGATGTGGCAGAAACCCTCATATTTGCACTGTGACCCACAGCACCGCTGGAAGCAGTGCCGCCATTGCCGCGGGAAATAATATTTTTTGATATCCACATTACACAATCACCTCCGCATAAATTCTCGTATGCTCCCCACTGCCGTCAAGTATATAGTGAAGCTCGTCAATCTTCATTTTTCCCCTCCTGTTCCGCACCATCAGGGTATCTCCGACCTTGCAGCCAAGTATACCGCTCAGGTCTATGGTATATCTTTCATATTTACCGTTGGAATTCTTTATTATATTATCCGCATAAAGCACCGATCTGTATTTGCTGTCCGCACAGTTAAAATACCTCTTTCTTTGTATCCTGTGTTTTTTTGCCGTTTCGTTTCCGACATACATTTCATATCCCCCGGCAAAATAAGTCCTTACATATATGTCAGATACGGGTGCATTTCTGCTTATCGTCCTGCTGATTTTTATTATGGAGCTGTTTTCTCCGAGATATATCGTATCCGGCTGCGAGTTTTCCCCCGTTTCTATAACAAGATCGCTTCTTACAACCGGTCTGGACTTACAAAATTTTTCGCAGTAATTGCTGAGCACCTGCCATTCGCTCATTCCCTTTGAAATAACAAGATCCCCCGGAAAGGCTCTTTCTCCTCCTACGACCCCCTTAAAACCCAGCGGTTCAAAATGTCTTTCAAATAATATTTTCATCGTCGGCATACAATAGGTCTGAGGCATTGCTTCATTGTCAAGCAATACAGACTCGGGACCTCTCGCACTTATTTCCAGCAAAATTCCCTTGTCCGCCACCGTTTCCGTCTGCTCGTCAACAAATCCGAAAAAAACAACTTCTCCTCCGTCAAGCACCCTGACGGAATATAATTCCGGAATTTTTCCGCTCACAGCAAAAACAGCTCTGAAACTGTCGGCAGGTGCATCCTCCGATGAAACAATACTCATACTGAGAGGATGTTCAAATGCAGTTTCAACATCATTTATATCTTTTAATATGTATTTCAGCAAAGCTTCACCTTCTCCCAAGGAAGTACAGGTATATCAGGTCTTTTTATATGGGGATTAAACTCCGTCAGAATATCAATATGTATCCCGTATTTATAGGAAATATCCCATAAACAATCACACCCGTTTCCATAGCAATACAAATATCTCTCCGAAAAATGCTTTTCAAAACTTTCAATAAATTTAAATTTATACCGTATAACCCCCTCACAGTCCTCAGCAATAAGCTCCAGCTCCTCAAACATTGCATAAACAGGCTTTTGCGAGGGAAGATAAAGCATTCCCCCGCCGCCCTTATCCATAACAGCTTTAAGGGCAAGAAAATCATCAACACATTTCTCGCCGAAAAACTCTCCTTCTCCGCTTATTATCCGATATGAAGATCCCATATCACTGACCGTATCATATCCGTCAGGAATATTGGTTTTTGCAATTTTTCTGCCATGACTTATTTTTATAACCGAAGGATTAACAGGGAAGACATAATCCTTATAACTCATTTTTCCGTCAGTCCTCATCAATCTCCTCCTCAACATCAAGAATTTTATTGTACCTGAGCATATCGCACCTTATCATTTCCGATATATCCCTCAGCTGTGCCGTCTTATCCCTTCCAAGCTCGTCAGCCATATCCTCTGTAAGTTCAAGATTTATTTCCTTCATATATCCTCCGATTCCATATCCATAGCAATAACACTTATATGTTCCCTGAATTTCTCCCTGTCTGCCGCCGCATAAAAATCATCCCAAATACAGTTTTTAAGGGTATATCTTTTCCTGTCAATTTCAACCGTCATGGTAAAATTATCAAGATCGGCAAAACAACAGCACTCAAACGGCTTTTTGAATTCAAGTCCCGTCATAGTTGCCTTATAGCTGCAGCGCCTTCTTATGTGTGCGATATCATCTCCAAAAAAGCATGAACGGATATTGTGTATTTCCGATTTTTTGCGTATTTCCATACTTTCTGCCTGAAGCAGCTTTTTCCCGTCAATATATATATTTACATCTCTGCCGCATAGGCTCTCCTCTTCAGAATATATGATCAGTCACCTCCGTCCCGAAGTACCTCACGAAGTCCGAATTTAAGCTTTATGCTGTAGCATCCGACTGCATCATTATACTCACACCCGCCTGCCGATACGGAGATTATTCTTTTCCCCGTATCAAGACTCATAACGGCAAGCGTCACTGCTTTTGCACATTCCCTGCAATATCCCTCGTTAATTTCCTCATCCACCGCAACATTTACCGTCATAATCTCACTGACAACCATACCGCTCCCCAAAAGACAGCTTCCGTTTTCGTATTCCGTTCCGAAACTTACATATGGCTTTTCCAGAGGAAACGGAAGTTCCCCCGCACACTTTTCAAGCACCGGCTTCATATCCGAAAATGCAGGATCATCCAAAGCCTTAAAATACATTTCTTCAGCAAATGTCATATATACTTATCACCCCTTTTTATTTTCCTTGCACAGATCTTCACATAATCTCCGTATTTGCTTTTTACCTCATCGCTCCACAATATATAGTATGCATTTTCCGTATCACTGACAATATCGCCGTACTGTACACCATTCCCTATCTCAAAATTGCAGTATATAAAATATTTTTCGGGATCCCCTCTGCCGTGAGGAGAAATACTTACCCCTCCGTTTATCCTCTGAGAATACCTCTCGGGAAAAATAACGGCACAGCCTTTTTTACTTTTTATATAGCAAACCTTTCCCAACCTCTCAATAGCCTTATCTATAAGCTTTTTCATATAACCACCTATATATTACGAAAATGAATTAAATACAAAATCCTCACTTTCAAGAATTTCCCCTATATCCGCCAAAGCTTCTCTGCAAAGTCTGTCCGCCGCATCAAGCTCACTGAATCCGCCGTGCTTTACTCTTATTTCCCCGACATTTATCTCATTTATAACTCCATCGGTCAGACTCCATAAAACGTATCTGTAATATGCAAGAGCGGCGGCGGCAAAATTGATCCTGCCGCCGTAGCATCTTATATCCGAGCCGTGTTTTATGCGCGACATTATGTAGCTCAGTGCAGTATCACACATAAAACGAAAATCAGCCGCTTCCTCATAATCCAGACCGGACAGACGGCAGAATATTCTCATTATTTCCTCCATATTCAACCGTCATTCCCCCAATCAACAGGTAAGCACCTTAACCGAATCAGGGAATATTTTTGCAAAGCCCGTAATACAGCTTATTGCCGCTCTTTCAAGCTGCCTGTCTATGAGCTTATCATAATCGGTCACAACATCTCCGGACTGTACCATTTCAAGCGCACAGTTTTTATCAAGACCTATAATCTTATTTCCCGTAATTGATGGAATATGTAAAAGCTTCGCCCCGAGCGGTGTAATCATTTTTCCGCTGCCGTGGAAATCAAGTCCCGCACGGGAATCCTTCATTTCACTCATTGAAAGAAGCTTTGTCATAACCGCTGTCGGTGCAAGAAGCGTATTCATTTCATAAGGCGAAAGTTCCGCCCATAGCTTTACAAGATCATCATAGGAAATATTTCCGACAGACGCGGCGGAAACAGTACCGGCAGCAGATGTTGTCGAATCGCCGTTTATAAGAACCTCCACTGCATCCTTAAGCTGTTCACGGGCAATATGTGCCCCTATTTGCCTGAGTGTTACGGTAAACAGGTCAAGTTTCTGGAATTTAATTGCCTCATAAGATGCAACAAGCATTCTTCCTCTTTTTTGCAGCTTAACAAGCTGACCGCTTGTTTTTATGGTCGTCTGCGGAAGATATGCTCCCTCCGCAACAGGCTTAAGCTGTTTATCGTCATCGGAGGGATCGGAAACAACGGATCTGTAATCCATGCCGTCAATCACGGTCTTAGCAGCAATAATATCCGAAAGAACATCCGCCCTTTCAATACCCTGCCTTACCGCTCTTGATACATATTCCGGAAAAAGTGCCGCACTGTCCGAGCTTTGGAAAAATTTCTGCACACAATCCGAATTGCTTCCCCCTACCCTGATATCATATCTTTTAAGCTGACGCTGATATGCGTCCAATCCCTCAAGCTCACTTCCCTTATAATTTTCCGACGGGTCAAGCTCCTCGAGAATCTGCGTAAAGGATTTTGTACCGTTGCCGTACATACCCTTTTCCGGCTTTATAGTGTCATAATATGCCATATATCAATAATCTCCCTTCAAATCAAAGTATAATTCCCGCTGTTTTGGCAACGGTATCAATATCAACAACAAGGTACTCCCTGCCGTCCGATGCATCCGTACTTATTTTTCCGTTTTTTCCGACGAGCTTTGTATACCCGACAGCCGGGGCGGTATCATAAGCGGTTTTAACATATCCGCTAAGCTGCACTGCGGCATAACCGTTTCTTACACCCAAACATATTCCGCAGAATACACCGCTTGCCGCCTTAACCTTTCCGCTTGCCGATACCATAACCGGCATACCGGCACTCACGCTTCCCTCCGTTTCAAATGTAACCACATTTTCCCCGAAGCCGTTAAATGAAACATTCATATATTATCCTCCTCAAATATTTTTAAAAGCATTATTATCCGTTCTCATGTTTTTTACCGCCGCACTAAGCTGGGGCTTAAGCGGCATATTATTTTCCCTTCCCTCCGAAAGGGCCTTCTTGAGATTTTCAAGCTGCACCGCATTCATTTTACTTGTAATGAAGTCGAGCACATCTCTTTTAAGCTGCGGAAGGGTAAAGGCGGCAAGCTTATTTATATCAGCCTCAAGCCGTCTTCTGTATACCTCACCATCGGCAGCCTTTTCCTGCAATATGCGGAATTTTTCCGCTATAATATTCATTTCGTCAACACTGAAGCTTTCAGCCTCACCGCTGAAAAGTCTTTTTTCAATATCCAAACCGTTCTCTCCTTTTTTATATGATTTGATAACGCCTGCCGCTTTTTGTGCAGGGACTGCAACAAATGACCATTCATAAGCATCCGTCGGTTCTTCGAGTATTTTATGGCACACCTCACCGTCATAGCTTCTTCCCCTGATATGTCCGCATGAGCCGTTTTCGCAGCCGCAGATTGAGCATATCCTCTTAGCTATCGAGCAGCCGACACTTACCTCCTTTTTTATGCCGCTGTCAAGCTGCATAATAAAATCCTTATTGCCCTCTGTCCTCGGCATATATGCCCTTGCGGCAAGACGTATATACTGATGCCCGTCCAATGTCTTTTTTCCCGATACTTCCTCCGCTCTGCACGAAAAAATCCTTGCTGTCTGGTTTTTACTCTTCGGGTCATGGTCAAGAACTCCGGTTACCCCTACAAACAGTTTTTCCATTTTTTTTAGTGCGGAATCAGAAAATTTTTCAAAATCCCTGTCAATTTCGTTATCACACAAAACAACGGAAAAGGCATATACCTCATCAGCCTTAAGAGGTCTGCGTGTATAGCTGTTGATAAGCTCCAGTTCACCTGCTTTCAGATTGCTGTTTTCATTTTCCACATTCATTCTCCCTTTTTAATACGATTTTCTATTTCCTCCGCCTGAGCGTTATATAATCTTGACTTTGCAAGCTCAACCTCGTCCTGAAGATTGATATTATCCCATACAAGTTCGCACTGTTCATTAAAACCGTTAAGCCGCAGAAATGTACGGCATATTTTTCTTATGCTTTCATTAAGCACACGCCTGTAATATTCAAGCTCACTTGTGAGGATATCCGCCTGTTGTGAAGACATCCTTTCGGTTGTTGACCATGTAAGTCCCAAAAGGAACGGAGGTATTGACAGCTTGGCAACGATTTGTTCAAGTATCTGCCGCACAGGAACCTCGCTGTCGGGTATCTGATTATCCGCACCTATTACCTTTATGCTGACATCCCCCACGGACACGAAATCCCTCGGCTCTCTGCTTTTCATAGCCTTGCTCCATTCCGAGGCTATAAGCATAGCCTTTTCCTTTGTACTTCCTCTGTCGCCGTCAGTCGGCTTATATGTGACGGCAAATCGGACATTTCCCACTCTGTCCCAGTTTGTCCCGATAGCATTGATAATTTTAAGGAATATATCGCTCACAAACGGGAGACCCTTCAATACGGAGGTGCCGTACAGCTTCCCCGGCTCCGGCATAATTGCACTGCACAATATAAGCTCGGGGTATCTTACGGGCTTTTTCACTCCTGTTTCATCTACGACATTAATACATACATCAAAAGGATTCTCACCGCAGCAAAGCTCTACATTATCGAGTGAGCTGTTATAAAGTGCCGCAATATTACCGTCCACACCGAGTACTATCTCGCCTACGGCGGTACCGTATGTAAGCATTTGCTCAAGGTACTGTGATATAAAACTGTCAACACCATAGGATATTCCGTTGACCCTGACATTTCTCAGAAATTCTTCTAATTTTCTTTCGGCTTTTTTATCGGAGCATTGAACCTTAAAATTGCCTGTCAGTCTTATGATCTTGTATATCGCCGCATCAATTACGGGAATGGATTCCCTTAGCGAGCGATACAGATTTTTTTCAAAGCAGCCAAGCGGGCTGTAATTTCTGATACAGGAAAACGGGTGATTATATCCCTCGCTCCCTGCCGTCTGAACGGCAAATCCGCTCGTCTTATTTCTGTTTTTATTTCTGAACCAACCCAATTCTTATCACCTCTTTTCCGCATGAAACGGTTATGTATATATGACTCCGCTATGTCGGTATTATCTGATTGAAGCCAGTGCATATATGCTGTCATCATATCTGTTCAGATATGTAGCAACAAAATACCTCACATCATCCATAGCATGATCATTTTCTTTCATCGGAATATCTCTTCCCCCGCTTTCCCAACGATACATACCGAACTCTTTTATACAATCAATACAGCAGCGGCATATTCTTATATCCCCCTGTTTAAGTGCACTGCTAACCTGCCTTATACCATCGGTTACATTATTCTTTGCCGCCGTCACTCTGAATCTGCCATGTCTTTTTATAACTTCGATAAAGCTTGCCGCGGACGGATCAACAATCACTTCCGATATCTTCCTCTCCCCGGCAAGTTCACATAAGCCTTTATAATGCTCCTCATCAGTGCGTGAAGAGCCCTCCCTGCGTGAGCTGTAATAATATTCGTTTATCCTGTACCAGATACCCCCGCTGAGTCCCCACAGACCGAACGAAGACGGGTTGACAGTACCATAGTCGCAGGAAATAACAAAATCGTCAAATCCGCCCTTCGGCTCATCATACAGCATTTTTTCGTCCGACATAAACGGATATACAAGTCCCTCCGAAGCCGTCCATTTTCCGAGGACATACCTCTGATAAAAGCTGCCCGAATAAAGCTTCTGATAGCGTCTGAGCATAGCCTCGGACAAGGAAGGATTATCCTCCATAGTAAAATGGATATAAAAAAGATTTTTCTCCCTGACCTTTTTTACCCATTCGGTACAGAACCAATGCTGAGGATATTCAGGATTACAGTTAAACCACAGCTTTGATTCCTCAACCGAGCATCTCGCCACAGCCTGTTCAACAAACGACCTCGGCATAAGAGCAGCCTCGTCAAAAAGTACTCCGCAAAGTGTTATTCCCTGTATAAGTGCCGCCGAGCCCTCATCTCTTCCTCCGAAGAGATAGAATATGTTTTTCCTGCTTCCTGTCTGCACCTCCAGTATATTTGACGAAAGCCTGTCCCTGACCTCAAACCCCAGATCCGCCAATACATTAAGCAGAGGAACGACCAGATTTCTCTTAACCGAACGTATAGTCTTTCCGCATATTGCAAAACTGCCGCCTTCAAAATTAAGCATTGCCCACGAAATAAATGATACACTCATACATAAGGTCTTACCGCTCCTGACGGCACCATCGCATATAATACCGTCGCAGTCGGAACTTTCACTTCCGTCACACCACCACCTCAGAAGTTTAAGCTGTTTTTCGGAAAAAGTCCTGAACTTCAAATAATCTCATCCCCCGGAATTTCAGATTCAATACATTCTTTATTTTCGGATGTACTGTTTTTCTTATCAGAACCGTTGATTCCGCCTATAAGGGCACTATAAAAATCCGATATACCTTTCTGTTCGCTGTCATCGGCAAATTCAAGCTTTTCAAGAGCCTTGATCCTGTCGAAAAACTTAATTTCCATCGCACCATCCTTCGGTCTTTTAATTTCCGCAACATTGAACAGATCATATGATTCAAGGGCTTTTTCCGATGGGTTATCCTCAAACATAAGCCTGACAGCATCCGAAACATTCCCGAAAGCAAGTCTTTCATATCCTGCCCTTGCCCTTTGACGATAATTTCTTGTGCGGGATTTATATATTTTTTCTATCTCCGCATTAATATCATCCCTTAGCAAAAGAGCGGCACCTGTTTTATCCGGATTGCCGAAACCCGCACATAAGGCAGCTTCCTTATAATTTCCGCTGTTTGCATAAACACAACAAAACTGTTTTTCTCTCGGAGTAAGCCCCCTCTCTTTTTTATTCAATTTTATACCCCCTTTCAACAGGAGGAAAGAAAACAAAAAAAATTGACCGGCAGAGGTCAACTTTTTATAAATAAATAAAAAATATTTTTTAAAACAGAGAATATATAATAAACGAGGGCAACAAGGTGAAGTATGGAGGATAAGGGAAAGTCCGGTGCAGCCATCTGACATAGAACACAATTAACAAACATCTTTGAATGACAATGTGGGGATATGGGGTAAAAACGGGGGAGCCATACATGGAAAAGATATACGTTAATATTCCGTTTCCCGCATAAACCGATATCCGCTTTCCCACTCTCCCACATTGTAATCTTAATGTAATTTACCGACATAACGTACACCTCCATGCAACAAGTTTATTTATCAAAAATATAAATTGAATTTTTACGCATAATATGTTATGATTGTCTTATTGTTATCCGGATCAGGATATAAGAATTTAAAACAGGCTGTAAGATCATACAGCAAAGAAAGGATTTGAAACAATGGCTAAGAACAGAAAGAAAAAAGGACCGGCTCCAAGGAAAAAAACTCCGACAACACCCGCACCAAAAAAGCAGCAGCCGGCTGTTGACGTAAAGGAAACGGGTAAGAAGCTAAAAACGGGCATAATAACGGCAATCGTTGTTGTAGTAATTATAGTAGGATTGCTTATTCTTGCACTTGTATTGTCAAACGACAGCAGCGGCTCACAATCCTCCGCAGAGGAAAGCACTCAAAGCTCACTTGACTCAGGCGAATCAATAATAGACGAAACCAAAACTTATTATGCGGACATTGATATAAAGGATTACGGGAAAATCACCGTTGAGCTCGACCCCGAGTCCGCTCCTAAGACCGTAGAAAACTTTGTAAAGCTTGCAAATTCAAAATTTTACGACGGTCTTACATTCCACAGGATCATGGAGGGATTCATGATGCAGGGCGGTCAGGCTAAGGAAGGCATGGAGGAACCGGAAACAATCGTGGGCGAATTCAGCTCAAACGGCTATAACAATACAATTTCCCACACAAGAGGTACGATATCAATGGCAAGAACTACAGATCCGAACAGTGCATCCTCACAATTTTTTATAGTCCAGAAGGACAGTCAGCACCTTGACGGAGATTATGCCGGATTCGGTCATGTAACCGAGGGTATGGATGTTGTTGATAAGGTATGTGAAGATGCAAAGCCCACGGATGACAACGGAACCATTCCCGAAAACGAACAACCGATTATCAATTCAATTACCATCCGCACAGAGGATAAGTGATTACCCCTATATAGATTTGCACACCGGATATGCCCGGAAACGACCCGGGCATACCCGATTTTTACATTTACTTACAGGTTCCTCAAATAATAATAATAATATATTTTCTGAAAAATATATAGAAAAATCAATTGATTTTTTGTGCAATATGTGGTATAATAACCATATTCTTTTAAAAATGTCGGAGGTATATTTATGGATAAATTGATAGATGTAACAAGGATGGATAACTACTACGAACAGATCGTCAAAAAGAAATTCACCGCAAAACAGATGATAAGTCTTGTAGGCTCAATATGTGCCATTATCCTGATAATTGCACTGTGCATATTTTTTTCCGGAATATACTCATTTCTGATACCGGTTGCCCTTATACTTATCGGTTTAGGTATATGGCTTACCGTTTATCTTGTGAAGAATTCGGGAATAGAATATGAATACACCTTTGTAACCGGTGAAATGCGTATAGAGCGTATAAAGGGGAAAGCAAAACGACGTAATATCACGGTATTTGACATAAAGGGTATTGATGATATCGGAAAATATTACAATCACGAAACAGGCAAGCGTAATGTTGAACCGTCAAAACATAATCTTGTACTTCATGCAGAAGAAAATAATGCAAGCGACTCGACCTATTATGTCCTCATACATGATAAAATACGGCACAAGCCTGCCCTGCTTGTGTTTACACCCAACAAAATGACCCTTGAAAAGCTCAGACCCTATCTTTCAATCGAGCTTAAGAAAAAATTTATCACTCTTATGAAAGAGGAAGAAAAATACAACAACGGCGCTGTAACAAACTCATAAAAACAATCCTTGAAGACAGCACGGCTCTGAAAGACGTATTTATAAACTCACTATTCCCGATTTCATACAGACCGGAGCATAAGCTGACAGAAAGAATAGAGTTAAAGAAAGGAACGAGTGAGTATGAGTATAAAATCCGGACAATTAAGCCGGATATGTATAAGCGGCTATAAATCTATAAAAAAATGTGACTTAAATCTTGACAGCATAAATTTACTGATTGGAAGCAACGGCGCCGGAAAATCTAATTTTATTTCCGCTTTTACGTTACTCCAAAGCATTTTAAAGAAAGAATTACAGCTGTATACTCAACAGTGCGGAATCAACTCTTTATTCTACAATGGCAGAAAGGAAACGGAGGAAATCTATTTTGAAGCCTTTTTCAATAATAATTCATACGGTTTCTATCTTGTACCAACAGATGATAACAGAATTATTTTTAAAAAAGAATTTTACGGCCGGGGAACTTATGAAAGCACCGTATCCACGGCGCATGAGGAATCAAAGTGGGAAAATGGTGTTTCTAACGGAATAAACAATTATGTTTTTCCGATATTAGAGAAAAAAATGTGGCGTGTATATCACTTTCACGATACAAGCCGAACAGCTAAAGTAAAGCAGGAACATAACATATCAAATAATCAATCGCTTATGTTCGACGCTTCCAATCTTGCGGCTTTTTTATACAGACTCAAAAAAAACTATGAAAAAAGTTTCAATGAAATTGTTGAAACAATTCGCTTGATAGCCCCATATTTTGATGACTTCATGCTCGAACCTAAAGAAGGAAATAACGAGCTCATTACTCTGAAATGGCATCAAAAGGGCTGCGAGGATATCTTTAACGCTTCACAGCTTTCGGACGGAACTTTGCGTTTTATCTGTCTTACTACATTGCTGCTGCAGCCTGCAAGCCTACAGCCTGCGACTATAATTGTTGATGAACCCGAGCTCGGACTTCATCCCTATGCAATTACAATATTTGCCGAAATGGTGAAACAAATTTCCAAAAAGAAACAGATAATTATTTCTACTCAATCTGTTGAACTGTTAAACGAGTTCAGCGCAGAAGATGTTGTTGTTGTAAACAAAGACGCAAACGGTGCTTCAACTTTTAACAGATTGAATGAAGATGAACTTAAAATCTGGCTTGAAGACTATTCATTAGGTGATTTGTGGCAAAAAAACATTTTGGGAGGCAGACTCTCAAAATGAAAACTCTATATATCTACTGTGAAGGTCAAACAGAAGAGGCTTTTGTAAATAATATCCTTTCCCCGTATTTATCAAGAATGGGTATTTATACCACACCGATTATCCATAAGACAAAACGCACTCCTACCAAATCTTATAAAGGCGGGGTAAGCAATTATAATGTTATAAAAGATGAACTGCGCAGGCTTTGTCAAAATCCCAATGCAATTGTCACTACAATGCTGGACTACTATGGAATGCCTGCTGATACTCCCGAAATTGATTACAGAGAAGTTGATATTTATAAACGCATAGAATACATTGAAACAGCAATTACAAAAGATATAGGTTGCAACAATTTGATATTCAATCTGATACTGCATGAATTTGAAGGATTGTTATTTTCCGATCCACAGGCTTTTGCCATAATTTCGGATAACAAATCTGTAAAAAAATTACAGGATATAAGAGATAATGCAGAAACACCGGAACATATAAACAACTCCCCCGATACATCACCGTCTAAGAGAATTCAAAGCATAATCAGCGGTTATTCAAAAGTAAGACAGGGAATTCTTGTGGCTCAACATATAGATATGGATAGAATGCTCTCTGAATGTAAGCATTTTTCATTATGGATAAGTAAAATCCGTAACTCATTTTCCTGAACATTCAGTAATGATATGCTTCTTAACTGTTTATCAAACCTCAATTATTTAGTATCGACTAGAACATTTAACCTGATAAGCAAGAATTTCCCCTCTGCAGGCGGGAGAGTATGTGACTTACCTGACCGTTGGTAAATCTACTGCAAAATGAAGAAAAATGTCAATTGAAAATTCTGAAAATAATGAAGGGGCTTCGCTCAGACTTTTTTTAATCTGATTCGACAGCCCCATTTTTTATTCTTACGCAAAAAATCCCTTTACCTCACTGTTTTCTATTCTGTATATAAAGCAATCACCAATACTTCTCAGGAAAATAAAGCTTATACCCTTGCCGCTGCTTTTCTTATCCCCTCTGGTCGCCTTGACGATATCATCAATCGGAAATTCCGTGCTTGTAGTCATATCATATTTTTTGAGCAGCTTATATATCCTATCGGCACTTCCGGCTTCGGTAATACCCTTTTTTTCGGTAATTTTTGTAATAAGATAAGCGCCGAGTCCGACAGCCTCACCGTGTGTTATGCCGCTGTAATTATAAAGCTTTTCCAATGCATGACCGAAGGTATGCCCGAAATTCAGAATAGCCCTCTCGCCCGTGTCGAGTGCATCATGCTCAACAACCAGACTCTTTATGGAAATACATTCATATATGATATCATCTATGAAATCCATTGCATTTTCCTTTTCCAGTCTTTCAAAAAGAGTCCTGCTGCGTATACAGCCGTATTTTATAACCTCTCCCATACCGTCATTAAAAAACTTTTGCGGCAGAGTATCAAGTGTGTCAGGATCGATAAGAACCGTTTTCGGCTGCTTAAATGCTCCGACAAGATTCTTCCCCACTGAAAGATCAACTCCCGTTTTTCCTCCAACTGAGGAATCCACCTGCGCAAGCAAGCTGGTCGGTATCTGTACAAAATCTATCCCCCTGAGATAACTTGCCGCGGCATATCCCGCCATATCTCCGACAACGCCGCCTCCGAGGGCAACGACTATATCGCTTCTTGTCATATCATTATCAAAGAAATGTGCGTACATTTGTTCAACGGTTGAAAGTCTTTTTCTTTCCTCGCCTGCTTCAAATACAAACAGCGAGGTTTCAAAACCGTTTTCCCTTAGAGATTTTTCGACCCTCTCCGCATAAATCGGTGCAACATTACTGTCGCTTATTATTGCCGCACGCACCGCACGGGAAACCTTTCTGACATATTTTCCCGTTTCGGACAGTATCCCTCTTTCAATATATACATTATAGCTATCATTCGTTTTTACATTTATAATTTTCATTCTCCCAAACTCTCCTTAATCCTTCTGCTTTTTGCGAGAAGCTCCTCAAGAGCCTCTCTGTCACCGTTTTGTATTGCGGATTTTATGCTGTTAAGATTTTCTGTAAGTATATTAATCTCCTTGATAAGCGGCTCTCTGTTTTCAAGAAACAGCTCCGCCCACAGCTTTTCATTGATATTTGCAACCCTTGACACATCACGATAGCTTCCTGCCGAAAATCCCGTATGCTTAGGGCAGGTCGGACTCATAACATAAGAACAGGCTATAACATGAGGAAGCTGAGAGGTGAAGGAAATAATTCTGTCATGCTCCTCAGGTGTAGAATACATTATCTGTCCGAATCTTAGCTTTCTCATCAGCTTATCAACGGTTTCAACCGCACTCTTATCCGCAGCACACGGGACGATTACACAGCTTGCACCCACAAACAAATCAGCCTCGGAAGCGGAAAAGCCGTTTTTCTCCTTTCCTGCCATCGGGTGACAGCCTACAAAGCTGAAGCCGTATTCCTTGGATACATCGGTAAGCTCACGACAAAGGTCGGTCTTTATGCCCGCACTGTCCGTTACTATACACTTTTTGGGAATAAGCTGTGCATTATCCTTTATGAATTTAATCATTGCTCCCGGAAATGTCCCGAGAATAAGCATATCTGCATCACAAAGAGCCTCAGTATTGCCTATTTCATCTATAGCACCACAGGCAAGTGCATCCTCAAGAGGTTTGCGACTGCGATTTATACCTACAACATAGCAATCTGTGTATTTTTTAATTGCCTTTGCAAAGGACCCGCCGATAATTCCCAGTCCGTATATTACAATTTTCATTAATTTGCTGCGGAATATAGGATCCCGAAGCTCCCCCCTTACAATAAACTAAGAACATTATACCACCCGAACAGTATATTTGCAATATTCATCTAAAAAACAAAAACCTACTTTAAGTTATTGGATAACGGACATCCCAAAATAAAGAAGAAGTCACAAAACTACACATGATATATTGACAGCTATGATTATGTCTGATAAAATTGTAACAGAGATCGTATTTATGTTTATTTATAGGACACCTCATATATATGAAAACAGGCATTTACCCCAATTTGGAAGTGATAATAATGGTTGAACTGCATTTTTGGATAACCATTCGTGAACATTGGCTTCTTGATGACGAAAACAAATCCGATAAGATCTGATTAATAAATCAAAAAATTAAAGATAACCGCTTATCTGATATGAAGATCAAGGTAAAAAATGGGGAATATTACCTCGAACATACTCTGTTTACAAATCATTTTTCTCAGGAGGTAAGGGAAACATTGGAACTTTTTTATAAAATCAGTGAAATTGCACCCGAAAGATATGGGTTACTCTACATTCATAATGACGAGGACAAAAAGAATTATAACAGCTTTTGCGTGTACAAAGCAGCAAAAGGAAAAGTAACCAAGCTTGAAGATGTTTACTTATCACCGTATATACCAATCGTAGAAGAATGAGATTTGAAATTTCGGGAGCCCGGATAATAAAGCATTGGAGGAGATAATATGCCGTTCGACTATAAAAAGGAATACAGGGAATTTTATATGCCCCCAAAGAAGCCAACGATTGTAACCGTGCCGCCGATGAATTATATTGCAGTTCGCGGAAGTGGCGATCCAAATGAAGAAAACGGCGAATACAAACAATCAATGGGTCTGCTGTACGGCATTGCTTTTACAATAAAAATGAGCAAAAAAGGCTCCCGGCAGATTGAGGGATATTTTGATTATGTTGTTCCGCCGTTAGAGGGTTTCTGGTGGCAGGATGGTAAACAAGATATAGATTACAACAATAAAAAAAGCTTTCGATGGATATCACTGATCCGATTGCCCGATTTTGTAAAAAAAGAGGACTTTGATTGGGCAATATCCGAAGCCTCCGCAAAGAAGAAAAGCGACTTTTCAAAAGTTGAGTTTCTGAAATATAACGAGGGACTCTGTGTACAATGTATGCACATCGGCAGCTATGATTCCGAGCCGGAAACTATTCAGCTTATGCATGAATTCATGGAACAGAACGGATATAAGCTTGATATTTCAGACAGACGTTTTCATCACGAAATATACCTTTCGGATGCAAGGAGGGTTTCTCCGGACAGACTGAAAACTGTTATCCGTCACCCAATCATATAACAAAAAATCCCCTGCTTTAACCGTATGTCATAACCGGAAAAAGTCAGGGGGTATTAATTTTACATACAAAAAACGTCCGGAGAAACCCGAACGTTTTCTTTGTATGGGAACAATAGGGCTCGAACCTATGACCCTCTGCTTGTAAGGCAGATGCTCTCCCAGCTGAGCTATGCTCCCACCTGATTGCTGAACTCTCAACAACGATACTAATTATAACATATTAATTTCAAAAATGCAATACCTTTTTTATATTTTTTTATTTTCAGGTGTATTAAGTAAATTCTCAAAGTAAATTCCACAGTGGAATTTACTTTGAGAATTTACATCTACCATATATGCCGGGAATCAACTTTTTATGCCTACACTCTTTAAATTAACGCACAATACATATCATAATTCCTTCGGAATCACCATTCGGATATGTTTTGTTTTCTCCACTGGAAAAGGAACTCCAAGGCGAGAGTATCGACCCACGGATACAACTTTGCCCTCAATTTCTTTCTCGTCATCGCCAACAGGCACAACAACGGTATCTCCAATCCGAATGTCTTCCACATCCGAAATAAATGAATACGGACGATCCGAAAATGGCAAAAGAACGCCGCAGTAAGTATAAATGGTCTTGTCAGCTTCAAGAGCCGCTCTCTTTGCTTTACGCTCCTGCTCTTTCAATTCCTGTTCTTTTTTCCATTCACTCTCTCGCCGCTCTTGCTCCTTTCGGCGCTGCAATTTCACCTGTTCGTTGTACGCCTTACGAAATTCGTCTTGCGTTTCGTAATCGGCGGTATCAAGACCGGCGTTATCCCGACCTTGATACCATTGTCGCCAGCCGTGCCTTTCCTCCTCTAAGGCGTTCATGTATTCTTGCTCAGAAGAAAAGAATACCGGGTCTAAGCCATACGGTTTTCCATCGGGTACAGTTTTGCGCCAGGCATTACGGCGAGAATACGCATATCGGTCGCTTTCCTGCTCCGTGCTTTCGATGTAATCAGCAATTTCCTTTTCCCATTCGCCGATCTCATCCTGTACCATACCGTTTTGTATTTCTTTTATCTTTCCGAACATTTTATCTCGGAAGTATTCAATGGTTTCGACTTCTTCTCCGTCTTTGCAATAGAGGATCACGGAGCTGACAAAGGCATTGATCTCCTTCCATTTTCCTTTTGTCTGCGCAAGCCCGGCGTCAAACATGAACTGCGCCGTTTCCTTCAGTCCCTCACGGATCGCTATTGCAATCATTTCTGTGAGTTCAACGGAATACTCAGTTTTTTTGGGCAATATTTTTGCCCGGAAATCCGGGTGTTCATCCATATAGTGAACCAGCCGGGTTCTGTAATCTTCAGGGAAGCGGGATAAGGTGTTCAAAACATCTGTTGTCATGTCGTTCAAAGCAAAACTGTCATATTCGGCATAGGGAAGGAACTGCTCAAGGCACCATTCCCAAATCTCAAAGGAAAGTGGAATATCCCGTTTGGCAATTTTCAAAATCATCTCGTCAAATTCGTATTCCCGCTTCTCGTCCTCATCGGGCAGCGAAATGATGAGCGTGAAGTGGTCTTTCACAGCCTGTGCGTATAGGAACCCCGAATCGTGGGATAGATAGTTTGCAGCAAGAATGGAATCCGCTTTTTCAAGGATAAATCTGCAACATCGTTTTTCTTTCTTTTCAAGCTCATCGTTAAGATAGATCGTCCCAATGTCCGTAAGAACATAGGCGGCATTATATCTGCGCTTATTCGGATAACCCGATGCTTTTTTTATTCTCTGCTTTTTTTGAGGACGGCTGACTCCGCTTGAAAAAACGACAGGACTAAATTCGGCGCCTAACTGTGCGTTTTCCAGTGCTTCCGTATATTCTTCTTCTGAATCGAAATCCTCCGGGTCAAGCCCAAAATCCGACCCGTCCTCCGCATCAAGATACCATAACTCTTTTTCTTCCTGCACGGCATCGTCGTAGTCCTGCTCGGTTTCATAATCGTTCGGGTCAACGCCTGTTTCAGCAAAACCCGCACAGTTGTCACGCCATGCGTATTTGGCTTCGTTCAGAGCTTCTTCATAGTCTTCCTCTGTTGTATAATCTTCGGGGTCAATTCCATATTCTGATTCGTCTTCACAGGTGAGTCGCCAAAAAAGATCCGGCTCATCGTCAGGGGCAAACGATCCGCCACCTAAAATGTCGCTATCCTTTTCTTCTTCCTCTTTTGTAACTTCCTCAAAAATCTTAAATCCGAGCCATTGTTCACCCAAGTCTTCTTTGCCGTCACCGTTGAAATCGAATATTCCTCCAAACGGATTATCAAAGAAACTGTCCCAAAAGCCCTTATTGCCTCCGCCTTTTCCTGACATCTCCAACCCTCCTTATGTGGTGTTCTACCGTCATTAGTGGTTTGTGTGTAGATTAATATATGAGTCGGTACTCATAAGCCTTGATTATCTTGCCGCCAATCAAATTCGTCGTGGAGTCCCCAGTTTTTTCGGAACTTTGCTTCTTTTCTTGCCTTTTTCGCTTCACGCTTTTTCTTCTTTTTCATAAGAAATGCTCCTTAAACTCCGCTAAACCCATACTGTCGGTTGGTCGCTTCGTTTTACAGCAATAAATCTAAACAATACCATATTCTTGCAGAATTTATAATGAAAATGCAATCCTAAGTAACGTCTCTTACCAGCTTTTAAGAGATACCGACAGTTCTCCTCCGAAATTAGTCGTTACAAAATCCTCGTCCTGCAGGATCACTGCCTTGGCCAGTTTGTATTCAAATGGAAATAGGAACGGGAAATCTGTAAGGGCAGAGAAAGTGTAATAGCTGCTTCCTCCCAAGTGCATTGCCACCTTAGTCATAAAAGTTACGATTTCTGGATTCGTTACTTCAACCTTTACGCGAGCCTGTTTTCCTACCGAGGACGATTCTATGCCACCAAGTTCACGCATGGTTGAGATAATCTTTGTTGTGGAATAATCCACAGTACCACGCTCACCATATTCATCAAACATCTTTTTGCGAATCTGCGTGGTTGTAATGGTATCCTCGAACTCGAACATTTTTCCCATAAGCCTGCTAATATCCAAGAAAACGGGATAAGCCAATGGCATCATACACCAACCAATCTCTGTCAACTTCTCAGGATATTTTTGTATAAGTCTTCTACCATCCACCTGAAGCACCTCTACACCTTCTGAGTTCAGATACCAGATGCGCATCAGAATCTCACGAGCTTTACGTCTGTTCGTAGGACTATCTATTTCATAGGACAGATGTTCCTCCAGCTGCTTTCTGTATTCTGCCTCCGGAAGATCCTCTTCCAGCAAAGCCACAGCCTTTCTCATCCACCCTTGTTTTACAACTAAACTTAATCCGACCATTTTAGCCATTATTCTGCACCGCCTTTATTTTGATAAAAGGTACCACGACCTCATCGAGCGACATTCCGCCATGCGTCATAACGGCATCGCCTTTGACATCAAGTGATTCTCCTCAAATCCCTTTAGCAAGGCATTTATAGCCTTCACGAAGAAATCGTCCACGCGCTTCGGAAGCGACCTGGATTTGATGAAGGTGTCGATAGCTTTCTGCTGGTCTTCTGAAAGGAAGGTCTTCTGGCTGGAAACAATCGGATCGGAGATCGTGTTCAGCAGTGTCTGTGTCCATTCATCCAACAGGCTGTCGATTCTGGTTTCGATATTATCCAGCTGGCCATATATGTTCTTGGCCTTGTCGTCAAGATGGCACCGGCAATGCGGACAAATGTGAGTCGTCTTCAGTTCCTCCGGCGTTAGCTCATAGCAGACAACCAGCCCGGACATATCAGTCTCAATATCGGTGAGCTTTGCCACAGAAAGAATTTCTATCGAGCGCAGCTTTCGGAGGTTAGTCAATGCATTACCCTCCTGAATCTTTCCTCTGCGCTGAGCACCGGTGATATCAAGTCTCTTTTTCTTGTGTGCATCAAAGTAAATATCGATGTATTTTTCTTTGACCTTTCCAAGAACTGCATTAACCTTCTGTGCCGCCGTTTCGCCGGTCTCACCATCCATAATGCTGTCGCGGATAGAGCGAAATTCGCTCTTTGCCTGCTCCACTTCTGACTTAAATGCCTCTCCCGGATATATGTATTCGATGTTCTGGATGTAAGACACCACATTTCCGCAGCCTGACTTAAAATCCATATACTGCGGGATTAGCATCATCAGTTTAATTTGTTCCTGCAGCTCGTCCACCTCGTCCATCGACAAGCTGAAATTATTCAGCTTTGCCGGAGTGTTGAACTTAGCAGAGTAGTTGCTGAACTCATTACGAACCGCATTGCAGGCGACGCACAGACGATTCAAGTCTGTAGTGCTAACCAGAGGCTCTCCCCAGAGGTCAAAGCCATTATTCAGCTTGTTCGCAGCCATGACCGAAGAATTGCTCAGTTCCTGTGCCTTCGCAAGAAGCTGTGCCACTCCTGTCTCACGGTCGTTCGGATTATCCAGCAAAGCCGGATTTAGGTCGATCACATCAAACAGATGCTTTAGCTCAGCCATTGAAATCTGTGCGGGTCTGGACAAGTACTTGAACTCGCGCAGATCCATCACACCTATTTTCGGAATCTGATCGAGGTTAGATGCCGTTATGGTCTTGCCGTCCTTCAGCGTAATGACTGCGTAGCCGCCGTAAACCAGCGACAAGAAAATAATTGGGGTGAAGATAAATTCGATCCGGAATTGCTTATCTACATACATCTCCATGAAACGCTGCTCAAACATATCAGAGTAATTCAGGACACCCTGTGGCGGCAGATTCTTTACAAGGTCGATATAATAGGAAGCGTACTTCGATCCTTCCGGACGGATTTTTTCACCATCCAGAATACCAAAGCTCTGTAACATGGCTGTGGACTGCTGCGTCTTTCTGCCTGCAAAGTGGTCAAAAGCGGCACGTGCACAGTCTGTCATGTTCCGGCGTGTGATCTTCGTCTTCATCACCGGGAAGTCCGGATACTTGGTATTGAAATATTCATCAAATGTCAGGGACGCGGCCAGATCAATCGTGTCCTTAAATGTGAGGTCTGTCTTATATCTTCCTTTCAGCACCTCAATCATCTGACGCTTCTGTTTCTTGTACAGCACATCAAAGCAGGTGTTTTTATTTTCGCTTAGATACTTGATCAGGCGCTTGCGGAGCATATTAGCCTTATTCAGATATGCATCCCTGTCCTTGCCTTCGCTGATCTGGGCAAGGCTGTTTGCCGCAGCATAAAGTCCCATTGTCTCCCGAAATTCCTCTGTGGACTTGAAGTACAAATAAACCTCATCCGGAAGGTTTTGAACCGATGTGCCAGACACATCATACGGAGGCATGATGTGGATATAGAAATCACGTTCTGGTTGTGCTGTGCTTCTCTCTCCCGGAAGTCCCATAAACAGATATCCCTCACGGAAAATGTTGTGAGAATCCCAGTTCAGGTCATATTCGTATATATTGAAATTTGTGACGTACTGCTTGGCATCCCATTCGAGGCAACGATACACCACATCGTAGAAATAGCGATTCAACTCACCGTCTGCCATGATGGAAGCTTTCTGCTTGATCTTCTCATCATAATCAACAATCTTATCCACATCGATGTAGTACTGGTTATTGGCATCGTTATAAATAATGAACTGACCGGAGACTGTCGTCATAATATCCTTCAGGGTGGTCTTAATCAGTGAGAGCAGGAAGTCAGCGTCCTCCTCCGGCATTGGCAGATAGAGGCAAAGGTCATCCTTCAGATTTTCTGCTGTAAGACCGAACTGCACATCCAGACCATTGGTCGTCAGACGGTGAACGCTCAGCGCATAGATTATCTTGATGGCCAGAGGCTTATACACAGGTTTCGGGAATGCGCGGTTGATAATATCTTCCAGCTGCTGGCTGGCATTTACAACACGGCTAATGGTCACATCGCTTTTTAAGAGACCATTGGACTTGATAGCAGACCAATAATCATCGAAGGAGATGATACCCGGTGCGTTTTCCGGCACTTCAGTGTTGAAGATTTCCTTGATGGTCACAGAAATGTTCTTCAGGATGTGCCTGTTCTCAATCAGATAAATCTTATTGAACACATCAATGTACGAAGGATGAATCGGGAACAAATCGACAAACTCCTCCAAGCGAGAAGACATCCCCGAATAAAGACCGCAGAATTTTTCCAGATGTTTACGGATCAAGGCTTTCTGCTCAGGAGATTTCTTTAATATTCTCTCGGACACAACGTAGGATGTTGCTTCCTTCGTAATGATAAGCTGCGTGAAGCGGTCGCTGACATGCTTCAGTGTATCTGCGACAAAACTGAAACGAGGATTGTCGAAGATCTTCTCCTGCATACCAAAGATCACGCGGAGTTTGGACTTTGAGCACATCTCTCCAAGTGCACGGAAAAACTCAAGGTCGAGAACAATCTCGCGTTCATTACGAGAGGATAGATAGGAAAGAAATTCATCCACCACGATCAGATAACCCTTATCCGGATACTTTTCCGAAAAGGCCATCATCATATTCCGAATCACGGTTTTGATGCTCTTAACACTACTGTAATCAGGTGCTTCAAATTCTATGCCTCGCCGGTCAAAATCATCCTGAACATAACCCATAATGACATCGTAGAGTGGCATAACGACACCACCGATCTCAATGCGAAGCACCTCGAACTTTCCGGCAATCGGCTGCGCCTGCTGCTTGAACTTCTCATTCTGCAGGTACTGCACATTATCTGCATCTGTGGCAACCGCAGAGATCACGGACATAAGATGAGATTTACCGGTACCATAGTTACCAACAACAAGAACACCTTTATTATCTATAACCTCATCCATCTGCAGTTGGTCGATCATTGGAGCCTGCAGTGCGTCTGCCATAGAATCAGACATAACATAGGTTTTAACATATTCGCGAGCCTTGTCTTTATTTTCAGACATCACAAGCTGGATAACGTCCTCTATCAGATTAAAGCTGATTAACTGAGAGTATTTCATGGGGCTTTCCTCCTAAATGACGCAGGTCACGTCATAATTGTTTATATCGAATACCTTGTGATCCGGATATCCTTCCTCCGCATAGAACAGTTTCCCGTCCTCATACTTTCCCGGCCAGATCACACTGAATGGCTTTCTCTTACATGTTGCCACAAACATCTTTAAAACATCTACCTTGTAAGCCGGATTAAATATGACATCAAAATCCTTTATAACCACATTATCCGGCAAGCCATCCAGCACGCGATTAAAGCACATTTCCAGATGCATCGTTCTTCGCTTTGGCCTTAGAGCCTCCAGTTCTTTTGCCAGTTCTATATTGATCGATTCGGCCTCTTGTCCTGTATCAGCAATACCGCCACAATAGATGATTGGCTTCAAGATACCACTGCTTTGGGCACTTGCGAAGGAGACGCGATTGATAACTTTGCCCATCCCCGATCTCCTTTATGTCCGTGTGTTCATTTTCAGAGACACATTTCCGACAGCGTCGATTTCAGTGCGTAAGCCAGCCGCTCCTCGTCATAGTTATCAACGGCTGTAACGACCATCGCATCCACGCTTCCTTACCTTCTGCAAAAGTGTCAACCTTGAGGTTCTTTCAGTATAACCTCCATAATGTCCCCGATGTCAACCTGAAGAGTGTTACAAATTTTTACCAGCACATCCAGACTGACAAATTCATTTTTGCCCATCTTCCACATCGAGCCTTGGCTGATGCCGGCAGCCTCGCGCAGATCCTTTTTGGACATACCTCGGTCAATGAGTAATTTGAACAGTTTGTTGAATGAAATTTTCATGCTCCTCGCCTCGCTTTCAATTTCGTCTTCTATTATAGCACACAATCTTCAAAAAACAATAGCTTATTCGTATTCTCGAAGATTTTTAACAAAAAAATCGAATTTTCATCTTCTTCTAAAATCTGTACGGTATAATGGAAAATACACATTATTTCACCCATCAATGATTGAAACCGATACGCCACATTTTTGTGCATATTTTATGGTATTATTCGTTCCTCCACGAGTGCCGTTATAGACCGCGATAACGAGAGCGGAATGATCGACCATCCACTCGTTTCGCACCCGGAAACACGACAGACGATAGGCGGGTGAAAAAAATTAAACTTGATCCGCTGCATCAGATAACTGCCGGTATCGCTGTTTCCAATCGTCCGACCAAGACCTATCAAGCCCGGGAAAGGGAGAAGCACAAATCAATTTCACAGGAAAGCCAACATTGCGCAGCTTGAGAACGATTTCTCCTGATATTTCCCCGATCTCATAAAGAAAATTACTCATCTGTGCCAACAGCTTTTCAGCACACAACGAAAAATGCATACTGCGAAATCTTGCTATTGTTGCATGATCCGGAGCCGGTTTATCCTCCAACAGATACATAAAATTGATATCCCGTTTACATCTTGTTTCTATTGCTCTGCTCGAATACTCACGATTCATATATCCGTATAGCAATATCTTTAAAAGCTGTCTCGGTGTTGCCTGATTTTCCCTTATTCTTTCATAAGTGGAATACAAGTCAGTTAAATCCATTTCCTCCACATACTGACTCAGCAAAATCACCGGAGCGCTTTTTTATCAATGTAAATTCCACCACAAATTCTACTGTGGAATTTACTTTGAGAATTTATTCATATCGTGAATAGGCTTCCGCCGGGTGTCTTTTTTTATTATAGGGTTGAAAAAAAGGTGAGGTTTATGTTATAATAAACCTACTGATTGAGCAATTTATTTTAAATTTGTTGATAAAAAAGAGCGAAAATATTGTAAACAAGTCCTTTATCCGGATATCAGAGTCTTTGAGTTACGTCATAGGATTTATTTACGCGAAGCATGATGAAAGTTATGCGGAAGGATAAGAATGTAAAATTATTAAACATCTATGCTGTATGTCAAAAAAACAGATGTCGCCGATTGAATATCGGGCGAAAAATATGAAGCCAAGAGAGGAGACAATCATATGAAAATATTACGCCGCGTATGTGCATGGCTCCTTATCCTATTGCTTTTTGTATCAATATGCCCCATTGCGTTTGCCGCTCCGCAGACATCAGATGTCCTTAGGGTCGGTTTTTTTGCGTTTCCGGGCTACCACGTTGTTGGTGAAAACGGACGCCGTAGCGGATACGGATATGAGTTTCTCCAGCGTCTTGCCGTCTATGGAGGTTGGACATACGAATATATCGGCTATGAGGACTCCTACGCTGACTCTCTGAATATGCTTCGCAACGGTGAGGTGGATGTTGTCACCTCGGTGTCAAAAACGCCGGAACGGGAACAGGAATTCCTTTTTTCAGACCAACCTATTGGTGTAAACTCCACGATATTTACGGTAAAGGCGGGCAACAGGGACATTGTGGAGGGGGATTATACCACTTACGACGGAATAGACGTCGGAATGCTGAAGAATAACTCTAAAAATGAGAATTTCAAGCGCTTTTCCGAGGAGCACGGCTTTACTTTCAATGCGGTGTATTTTGGAGAGCAGGATGAACTCTCAGCGGCACTCCAAGACGGAACAGTGGACGCTGCTGTTTCCGGCAGCTTACGTTTGTTGGATGATGAATGGCTTTTGGAGTCTTTCGACTCCAGCCCGTTTTATATTTGTACCGGAAAAGATCGCACAGACCTCATGAAGGAAATAAATGAGGCCATCAACGAGATGGATCTTCATTATCCCAACTGGAGGGATACACTGCACGATACATATTATTCCACGGATAAGGATGGCTCCATTGTTCTGAATGCGGGGGAACGCAATTTTCTGGATGAACTAAGCAACTCAGGCAGGCCGTTAAAACTGCTGTTTAACCCTGATCGTGTTCCTTATTGTTACTTTCAGAATGGTCAGGCGAGGGGGATTCTGCCTGCCATTTTTGAAATTATGGCAGAACGGTTTTCGCTGGATTATGAATTCATACCGGTAGAGAGCCGGGATGAATACTTCGTCCTTCGGGAATCGGGAACGGCGGATATAGTGCTTGATTTCACCAGTGACTATTATCTGGCCGAGGAGGAGAAATGTAAGATAACCGCACCCTATTTTCAGACCAATTTTGCTCGGCTGACCTTGACCGATTTTGACGGCAATGTGGAAAAACTGGCTATGATCGATAGGTCAGAGGCTCTTGGTGACTATATTGCCAGCCGATATTCTGATGATGAGTTAATTCGGTATGCATCATCGAAGGATTGTGTTGAAGCAGTGCTGAATGGCGAGGCAGATGCCACGATTCTCTATGCCTATAATTCCGAGTGGTATGTCTCTGAGGATGTTCGTAACCGTTTGTCCTCCGTAACTTTCGGAAATACATCGTTTTCCTACGCTGTCAGCAACAGCATTGAAGGCGGTCGTTACCTGATTTCCATATTGGATAAGGGTGTTGAAAGTCTTACCTCTGAAGAACTTGATGCTATCGTTGCAAGAGAGGTAGATGCAACACAGAGTAACAAGAACGCCTCGCTTGTGTCTGTTTTGTATCAACACCCGGGATACTTTGTGTTTGGTCTCGCTGTCATCCTTTTGCTCCTTTTTACTGTGGCAATGCTGGTTGTACGAACGCATAACCAGCACAAGCTCCAAAAAGAAGTGAACCGGGCTACGGAAGATCTGAAAATCAAGACAAATGAGCTTTCCGCCGCACTGCAGGATGCGGATGCCGCCAATCGTGCCAAGACCACATTCCTGAACAGTATGTCCCACGACATTCGGACTCCCATGAACGCTATCATAGGCTACACGGCACTTGCTACGGCTAATCCGGGTAACAACGAGCAAACCAAGGATTATCTGTCCAAGATTGCCCAGGCATCCAACCACCTGCTTTCTCTTATCAACGATGTGCTGGATATGAGCCGTATTGAATCCGGCAAAGTCACCATTAATGAAAGACCCGAAAATCTGGCTGAAATCCTGCAAGGACTCCGGAACATAATTCAGTCTGATATCCACGCCAAGCGTCAGGAATTGTTTATAGACACTGTGGATATCACGAATGAGGGAATTTACTGCGACAGGCTGAGACTGAACCAGATGCTGCTGAACCTGACCTCAAACGCCATTAAATTCACGCCCGCTCGCGGTTCGGTGTCCATCAGGGTCACTCAAAAGCCTTCCCGGTCGACGGATCGGGGCATTTATGAGTTCCGTATCAGCGATACCGGTATTGGCATGAGTCCGGAATTTGCAAAGACGGTATTTGAACCTTTTACCCGTGAACAAACTTCCACAGTAAATGGTATACAGGGTACCGGTCTGGGCATGGCTATCACAAAGAATATTGTGGATATGATGGGGGGAACAATTGAGGTAGAAAGTGAACAGAACAAAGGTACTACATTTACAGTCAATCTGGAGCTGCGTTTCACCGATGACCAACAGCAAATGGAACCCATCACGGAATTGAACGGGCTTCGCGGGCTGGTTGTGGATGATGATACTGTTTGTTGTCAGAGTGCATCAAAGATGCTCCGGCAGATTGGTATGCGGGCGGAATGGGCCTTGTCAGGCAAGGAGGCCGTCATCCGTACCAAAGAAGCTATTGAATTGGCAGACCCCTTTGAGGTGTATATTGTGGACTGGTCAATGCCTGAAATGAGCGGAATCGAAACTATACGACAGATCCGGAAAATCATCGGAGACGATTCCCCCATTATCCTCATGTCCGCCTACGACTGGGCAGATATTGAGCAGGAGGCACGTCAGGCAGGTGCAACCGGATTTATAAGCAAGCCGCTTTTCGCATCTGAGCTCCATCAGACGTTGGAACGCAGTCTGGGGCAGACTGCAGAAGTTGCCGAGGCACAGGATAATCCTGATGTTGAGGAATGTTTTGCGGGTAAACGCATCCTGCTGACCGAGGACATTGAACTTAACAGGGAGATCGCCGTTGAGATTCTGACGGGGGTCGGTCTTGAGGTGGAATGTGCCGAGAACGGTCAGCAAGCCTGTGATATGATACGTGCATCAAAGCCGGGTTATTATGACTTGGTTCTGATGGATATCCAGATGCCTGTTATGGACGGCTATACCGCCACCGGTGTTATCCGCCGTATGGAAAACCACGAATTAGCAAATATTCCCATAATTGCTATGACAGCCGATGCCTTTGATGAGGATAGAAAAAAGGCATTGGATGCCGGCATGAACGGGCACCTGTCCAAACCTATTGATGTTGATAATATGATGAAGGTTCTGCGTGATCTGTTCAGCCAAAATGACTGAACTGCTATGGTTGAGAAAACAAAGCGTTTTGGTGGGTAGAAGTGCAGTTGTCTGTTGCATTTGGAAATAGTTTGTCAACGACAGGAAACGGTAGGAGTATGCGGTTCGTGTCAGCCGCTCCATTCTCACATGAAAAAATAAATAAGGGGCTGTCGCAGTAAGAAAAGCGGCAGCCCAAAAAAATATCAAAAAAATAACAGCCGGACTATGAAAAATCCGGCTGTTGGTGTAAATAGAAGTATGATCGGACACAACTACTTATAAAAAGATTATACAACAAACGAAATAGAAAAGCTGTTGGCACAGATGAGTAATTTTCTTTACGAGATCGGGGAAATATCAGGAGAAAATATATTTGTTGATGGAACAAAAATTGAATCATGTGCAAATAAATATACATTTGTGTGAAAAAAGCAGTAACAAAGAATCTTGCGGGACTATTGTAAAATATTGCAGTATTTGTACAATGCTGTGAAGAAGAATACGGGATAAAAATAATATACGGAAATGAAGTACATCTGAAGCACGTAAAAAGACTTCGCGGAAAACTTTATCGTTAAAGAAACAGGAAAAATGATGTTGTGCCAAGAAAAACCGGTCTGAAATGACATGGCATCTGTGCAGAAAATACCGCTGCCTTAAATGGCAGCGGCTAATCCGTCAAATTATTTTTTCTCTGTTAACTACGCTGTAATCAGTGGTTTTAAGGAATTCCACAGCTGAAATGATAAGCGTAAAAACAACAAGAAATACGAATGATGCAATAATGGCTATCACAGAGGCATAAGGAGTTATGAAAAAAGAGGAGGCAACTGCATTTATAAAAATTCCGTTAAGGATTTCCGTAAGCACAATATATAGGGGAACAGCTATTATAATTGAGCATATTCCAAGCATGATGAGTTCAAAAAATATCATGACATATATCTTGAAATTATACAGACCTATTGCTTTTTGAATACATACATATCTGTTTCGCTTTTTGAAATAAAAATATATCACGAAATATACAAACAAAACAACTGCGGCTATCAGTACAAAACCTATCACTATAACAACTTCATTAAACAGCAGCTGCTGGGCTTCGATCTCTGAAAATTCCTTAAGAGCGTCAGACATATTGATACTGCCGGTGCTGCTATTATCATTATAAAAGCTTATCGCGTCACGAAAGTTTTTGGAATAAATTTCCCGGCTCAATAAATGACAATATTTCATATCGGCACTTGAAACAATAATATGTGAAGTTGATTTTCTTGAATTAATTCTAAAGAAATCAGTTTTAATAATACCGCAAATTTCATAGTCCTTCAAAACGGGAATATTGCCGTTTTCGGTTTTCAGCAAAACAGTCAGTTTCTTTCCAATACATTGTTCAGGCGGGTATGTTATGCCAAACTTTGAGAGTATATACTCGGACAGCATTATCTGATTATTTTTTGTCATCTTTCCGCCGGCAACAAAAATTTCAGAAGAATGGAATTTATTTTGAAACTCCTGAAGTTCACCGGAAGAAAATTGTATATTATCAATATTCATCACATTGATGTTCAGGTTGACGCTCATTTGTGTTCTGGAAGCAAATTTGGCATCCTCAACATTAAAGTCAAATGAATAATCGTTTATACCCTGATATTCATTATTGTCAAAGGATACAACGGCTTGATCCAAATCGACAGAAGGGGAATACTTATTGAATTGATAGCTGCCGTTTGAAACATCCTCACAATATTCGCCGTATTGATAAATATATAATAATTTTATACCTTCAACACGGCTGTCATTTTTGAACTTTTGAATTTCGGCCTCCGATAATGTTTTCATCATACTTGTAGAATTGTATGTCAGAGAACTGTTGTTTTTGATGATATCGCTGATATGATTATTCATGGTGAAGCCGTAGGCAACAGATGTCAATATGACCAAAAGCATAACTATTAGACCTATGATAATAGACAAAGCCATTTTTATATTGCATCTGATATTCAAAAATGAAAGTCGGATAACATCTGAAAATTTCATTTTTATCTCCCAATAATACAAATTTAATCTTTATTGTTTATAACAGAAACAACATCACTTTGGTTTATCCTGGCGGTGATAACCATCAAAAACGGTATCAGTGCCACCTGAGAAATCAGAATGGAAGGAAGAAGTGCTGACCATATTCCTATGCCCGTATCAATTGAAGCGTTTATATCAAAAGCACTGCATACAACTGTTATAAGATGCTTTGTAAGCACATACCCCAGAATATTTCCTATAATATTTGAAATTATCATCTGGAATTCGAGTATAACCGAATAAATCAGAACGATTCTGCCTGAAGTCATACCGAGTACCTTGTAAAGCACTACCATTTTTTCCCTTGTATTAATATGTATAATGGATATTTCTGCAATTGCACAGACAGACAATACAACGAAAATAGCAGTCATCACGACAAATAAAGTATTCAGCGTTGTCACAAGGTCAAATATCCGGTCAAATTGGCTAACACAAATAATACCATGATTTAAAAGAGAACCTCGTGCGTCTATATATTCCGAAACCTTTTTGAAATTACAGGAAAATTTGTAATCGATATAAAAATTTTGTTTTTCATAGCTTTCGATGATCGTTGATGCAGGCATATAAAATGTTGTCTGATCATTTTCAGTATCTTTAGCTATACCGATCACTTTGAAAGTGCCGACAAATTCATCGTCCTGATTATGTACGGTAATTTCATCGCCCACATGATAAACCCGGTTATCATCATTACCTTGAATGACAACGACATTATTAGAATAATTGAAACTTTTGTCAAGCTTGATTCCCGAAACATCGGAACCATCGGTAACCCATCCGGTAGAGATATAACTGTTTGTAAGCTGAGTACCGTCTTTCAGAAAAAATTTTGAGGAGTAGAAGCATTTTGCCGAATAAACCGTCAAATCAACTTTTGCTGTCTGATAATTATCAAGTATGTCCGCATTCCGGATTTTAAGATTGCTGAGATTAACCTCGACCATATCTTCATACTGTGCGTCATACCGGTAGACGAGTCCGGGCATAATATAGCCTGTCAGATTATAAAAAATAAGCGAGGTGCTGATAATTGCTGCAGAAATCATAATACCAAGTAGTAAAATTTTATAAGAAATTTTGATTTCACTAATAGCAAAAGTCAACTGTTTCATCGCTTACCACCAATCCGTCACGT
>CANPXK010000011.1 GCA_947585965.1 uncultured Clostridia bacterium | reverse complement strand
AAGCGTCATCGGACGGCTGAGCGAACGTTTGATAATTTTCTTAAAATAGTTTTCAAAGGCAGAAAATTATGTTATAATAATCTCAGCAGGATAACAGCTCCTCAATAATTTCCTCATAAATATCCGACAGGTTGGCTCCCTCTACCGACTCTACAGGGTCCCCGTTCCTCAGGAATATAACACATGGAATGCTTTCCACCCCGTAGTGCAGAAGTATATCAGGGGATTGCTCCGCATCTACTGCATAGACCCTTATGCGGTCGGCGTATTTTTCGGCAATCTCATCCATTACAATTTCAATGGCTCTGCTTCCGGTATTCATATATTCGCAAAAATATACGAGTGCCATACCGGATTCCAGCCTTTCCTCAAAGTCATATGAATCTATCTGTATAATGTAATCATTCATTTTTTATCCCTCCCAAATATTCTGATATCGGTTGTTGTTCTGTTCTTTGTATTGAGCCTTATGGAATGGAAAAAATTGCCATCCTTATAAATACGGCATTTTTCGCCATACAAAGATGATATCATAAAAACACGGTTTGTTTTATTTGTTTTTGAAGCCGTTATCAATTGCCACTCTCAGTGCAACAGCAGCCTTGCCGACAAAAGGAAGAAGTCCCTGCTTGAATTTCAACGCATTGACTATCCCCATAACCATAAGCATTACATAAGCTACACTGATACCTATGGAAAGAAGCAAAACTACTATAATCTGCAGAGCAGGAACAACGGACAAAAACAGATAAATAAGAAAATCAATAAAATAAAGCAATACGAAAAAAGCAAAAAGAATCCCTCCCTGAAACGTATGAAAACGAAGGTCGGGATTGTTCTTCTCGACAGCAAAGTGTCCGATTACAAAAAGAACACCTATATATGAAATTGCCGATAAAAATCTGATATTTCCGTTACTCTCGTTCATATTGCACCTCCGTTCTTGTGTATAGTATATAGTATATTCTATAATATCGAACTTAAAAATTCAAGTGGGATTTATATGAACAGCAGTAAAAGAATATAAAAGACATATTTTTCATATATATGTTGAGAAAGCTAACGAGGCACAGCCTCAAGAAAGGAATGAAGCAAAATGACAGGATATTATCCTGAAGGTAGACTTATCACCACAGCGGAAAATATATCCGCAATGCAATCTATGTCCTCATTGACAGATGCTTATCATGAAGGCAAAATACTTGAGGGCAGAGCTGTTGTATGCGATTCGGCGCATAATCTTATCGTTGACCTCGGAATAATGAAGGGTATAATCCCCAGAGAGGAGGGTGCTATCGGTATCAGGGAAGGAACTGTCAGAGATATCGCCGTTATATCAAGAGTGAACCGCCCGGTATGCTTTGTAATAACAGATTTTACCAAAAACGAATCGGGAAAAACCGTTGCGGTTCTTTCAAGAAGGCTTGCCCAGGAAAGATGTATGCATGAATACGTTGAAAATCTTGTGCCCGGAGACGTTATAGATGCAAAGATAACACATCTCGATTCCTTTGGCGCTTTTGCCGATATCGGCTGCGGTATTGTTTCTCTGCTCCCCATTGATTCAATTTCCGTATCAAGAATTGACCATCCGAGGGAACGTTTTAGCGTGGGTATGGAAATAAAGGCAATTGTAAAGTCCTTTGAGAACGGAAGAATAAGCCTTACACATAAAGAGTTGCTCGGAACATGGGAAGAAAATGTCAGCCGTTTTGAAATCGGGGAGACCGTTGCCGGTATAATACGTTCAGTTGAGGATTACGGTGCATTTGTTGAGCTTGCTCCCAATCTTGCGGGTCTTGCGGAAATGAAGGATAATATCAAAGCCGGTCAACAGGCAAGCGTATATATTAAGAATATAATTCCCTCAAGAATGAAAATAAAGCTGATTATTATTGATACCTTCGATTATGAGTATCAGCCCGGCACACCCGAGTATTTCTTTCAAGGCAATCATATGGATAAATTCAGATATTCTCCCCCGTCATCGGACAAAATTATAGAAACGGATTTTTCCGCACTCCAAAGCTATGAACCTGTCCTCCTCGGAATTTAATACACGTTAGCGGAGTTACCCGACCTGTATATAATCACAGCTGATTATATATGGTCGGGTATATAAATTCTGTATATTTCCCGAAACAGTAACGAATTTGTAATAATATACACGAATATGAAATTTTCGTATATAAAACTTGCAAAATTTATATTATTAAAGCCTGAAATTATTGACAGATATTTCAAACAGTTATATAATATACGTGTATTAAATTATTTGAAAGGAAGTCCTTATAATGGAAAAGAAAAATATAGATTGGGAAAATTTGGATTTCAACTATATTAAAACCGATAAGCGTTATGTTTCTACCTATAAAAACGGAGAATGGGACGAAGGTGCGCTTATTGAGGATGACATGATAACCATGAGCGAATGTGCCTGCGTTCTGCAATATGCACAGACGATTTTTGAGGGACTTAAGGCATATACAACACAGGATAACAAAATAGTTGTATTCAGACCAGACCTTAATGCGGAAAGACTCGCAAATTCCTCAAAGAGAATGGAAATGCCTGTTTTTCCGAAGGACAGATTTATTGATGCGGTCGTTCAGACCGTCAAGGCAAATGCCGCATATGTTCCTCCCTACGGAACAGGTGCCACACTTTATCTCCGTCCTTATATGTTCGGAATTAATCCTGTTATCGGAGTTAAGCCTGCTGATGAATTTCAGTTCAGAGTGTTTACAACACCGGTAGGACCTTATTTCAAGGGCGGCGTAAAGCCTCTTACTATTAAAGTCAGTGATTTCGATAGAGCAGCTCCGAACGGTACCGGCTTTATAAAGGCGGGACTCAATTATGCAATGAGCCTTCATGCTATCGTTACGGCTCACAATGAAGGGTTTGCGGAAAATATGTACCTCGACCCCAAAACAAGAACAAAGGTCGAGGAAACAGGCGGGGCTAATTTCCTGTTTGTTACAAAGGACAATAAGATTGTGACTCCAAAGTCAAACAGTATTCTCCCCTCCATCACAAGACGCTCTCTTATGACAGTCGCTAAGGATTACCTCGGCTATGAGGTTGAGGAACGTGAGGTTTACTTTGATGAACTCGGCGATTTTGTAGAATGTGGTCTTTGCGGTACTGCCGCCGTTATATCACCCGTAGGAAAAATAAATGATCACGGCAAAGAAATATGCTTCCCGAGCGGTATGGATGAGATGGGTCCTGTTACCAAAAAACTGTATGATACTCTTACGGGTATTCAGATGGGCAAGCTTGAAGCTCCTGAGGGTTGGATAAAGGTAATAGAATAATCATATTCTCTATTTTCCGATTGTTGTTACATATCTTTCTGTACACATTTTCCCACAAGCAATAACCTCTTCATGTTTATTGAGCTTTACATGAAGAGGTTTTTTGTTGGCAAAAAATTTTTAAATCTGAAATAAAAACGGGCAACCGCTCGGCTGTCCGTTTCCCATTTTATTTATTCCTCTGTCTTCTTTCCAAAAATATTGAATCTGAAAAGTTTAGATTCATCCTCGGGCTTCTGGCACTCGATATGTGCATTTGATATCTTGCCGCCTTCGATAAGCTTTGTAAGACCTATAAGCTGGCAAAGCTTACTTTTAAGATTAAGACGGTCGCCCTCATCTGTTACGAGAAATACATCGCCCTCGCATTTGTCAATCTCCGAAAGAAACTCCTGTACTTCTACATCATGTAATTCTATTGTTGCCATAGTTAATCTCTCCTCAAAATATAATATACAGAATTTTATCTGCTGAGATTATTATAGCACATCAGTTTCTTTTGTCAATATCTTACATTAAAAAAAACATTAATTTTTTGTTAAATTTGTTAGAATATTCATGTTGATTTTTATGCAATATCAGCATTTTTATAACTTTTATGATATTATTTTCCCGTCACTGATTTTTATACGACGTTTTGCCCTTTCTGCTATCGAATCATCATGTGTTATCATTACAACCGTCACACCCTCATCATTCAGGGATTTTATAATATCAATAACCTCTTTTCCCGATTTTTTATCGAGGCTTCCTGTGGGTTCATCAGCAAGAAGTATTTCGGGTTCCGAAGCTATCGCACGGGCGATTGCAACTCTTTGCTGCTGTCCTCCCGAAAGCTCCGGCGGGAGGTGATTTTTTCTTGACGAAAGTCCTACCCTTTCAAGGGCATATTCCGCAGCATATCTGCGCTGCCTCTTACTTATTCCCCGATACAAAAGTGGCAGTTCCGTATTTTCAAGTGCACTGAGTGCAGGTACAAGGTTAAAGCTCTGAAAAATAAAGCCTATTACTCTGCTGCGTATATAGGTAAGCTGCTTTTCGTTAAGTGTTGAAATATCAATGCCGTTAAGACTGTAAATTCCGTCCGTCGGTGTGTCGAGACAGCCTAAAATGTTCATTAATGTGGATTTTCCCGAGCCTGATTGTCCCACAATTGCAATAAACTCACCCTCATCTATATCTACATTTATTTTATTAAGTGCATGGACGACACCTCCTCTTGTTATATAATCCCTACTCAGATTTTTAAGAGAAATAATCTTTTTCATATACAACTCCCCGTTATATTTTTGTATATTATATTTTTTCCTATTATAAACATAATATACAAATCGGGCGGGGTGCCCCCGCTGTCAATTCGTAACTAATTTACTCAGGCAAATTAGTCTATAGCTCGACCGTCAATTTACTCCATGAACAAGCGATAAGTATGTCATTTCTGTTTTGCGGAAAGCCTCGCTAGAGGCTTTCTCGACACTCTCTGCCGCGTTCCGACAGGCAAACTAATTATCGCGGAAACAGACTACCCATCCACAACAATCAAAGCGAACGCAGTGAGCGACCCCGCGAACATGACAGCGGCGGCACGCCGCCGCGAATTGCCTGCGGGGGCTCCCCGCTTAATGGTTGGTTGGACGCTCAAATGTCTTTGTGTTGCCACTTTTTATGTCTCTGTCATGAGTTTTATTGCTGTTTTGTTTCTTGGACACGGGTCTTTTGGCTGATGAGCTGTCAATAGAACTGTGCTTTGAAGGACTTGTCCGCCGCCTTGCGGCCTCAGAATCCTGCCTTATTTTCCTGCGACTGGGTGCTTTTACATAAGTAACCGGTTCGTCATCTCTTTTTATGGCAGCTTTCTTTGATTTTGATGCGGCACGGCGTTTGAGCCTCTGCTTCGGCTCAATAAACAATATGTAGGCACTTGTGAGTATGACAAAAGCAAGATCTATAACAACTATTAAAAATCCTACAAGCGTGTATCCTGCGGAAAAATCAAATTTTCCGACATTCTCCGATATCAGTTCCGTATTCTCATCGTATGCCGGCAGGTTTCTGATACTGTCACTCTGTTTGCCGTTCCTTGAAGCATATTCCTGCAGATACACATTATTATCACTGTAGATTACAACCCTCGGAGTAAGAGAAAAAGCATTATCATCAATCTCGGGCGGGTTTTTATAGAAAACAACAGCCAATAAATTTGTACATTCGTTGAAAACACCTGATTTCAGTGTCGTTCCTCCGTTAAACTCTGCTCTGAGCAGTCCGGAACAGCCGTCAAAAGCATTTTCATCAATTTCTTTGAGTGTTTCGGGAAATACAACCCTGCTGAGGGTGCTACAGTGTTTAAACGAATTTACTCCTATTTTTTTGACCCCATCACCTATTTTTACATCCTTTAATTTTGTGCAACCCTCAAAAGCACTTTCACCGACATTTGAAACATTCGGCGAAATTTCAAAGCTCTCAAGTCCCGAATCCTGAAACACAGATTTTTCAATAGTGTTTATTCCGTTAGGAAAATCAACAGTCTTTAATGAGGTGCAACCGTAAAACGCTCTTTCCCCTATCTGTGCAACCGATGAGGGAATATATACATTGTTAAGTGCAGTACAATTTTCAAATGCCGAAACATCTATTGAATTAACAGAGCTTGGCAGCATAACCTGCCTGATTTTCCTGTTTCCTGCAAAAGAATAGCTTCCCACAACCTTTACTTTATCCGGAAGACTTTTGACCTCGCTGTCACCTGTATACTTAATTAGTATTCCGTCACCTACGGTAACAAATTCATTTTTTTGCTCCTTTATCCATCTTGTATTTTCAAGAGCATATTTTCCGAAACTTCTCAATGCCTTGGGTATACCCGGTTCGGTCAGCGATGTACAGTTAAGGAATGCATAATCCCCTATACTGTCCAGGCTGTTGGGTAAATGCAGAGTTTCAAGGGATTTACATTCCGAAAATGCATATTTGCCTAATTCCGTCAATCCGTCATCAATACTGATATCTGTCAGTGCCTCACAACCCGAAAAGGCGGAATCGCCTATCTTTGTGACAGAAGCCGGTATCTGTACCTTTTTCAGTGCCGTGCAATTCTGAAATGCACAGTTCTTTATTTCTTTGATACTTTCCGGTATTTCAAGTTCCTTTATTGTTTCACTTCCTCTGAATGCCGCTGCGCCGACCGATACCACGGTGTAACCCTCAACATTGTCCGGAACGGATACATAAAGACTTTTACCTTCATAGCTGATTATTTCAGCTGTTTTGTCCTCCTCCGAAATCAGATATCTGAAATCTCCGTTATCAATAAAATTTGCCGCATACACATCTGATATGCCGCATAAAGATACAGTCACAACAGCTGCCGTTAGTGCTGAAATAATTTTCACTGCTTTTCTTTTCATAACTTTCTCTCCGGTTTCATCTTGATTTATCAACGTTATATCTGTATTCCTTCGGTGTCATATCAAATTTCTTTTTGAATATCCTGTTAAAATAGGATAAATTTGTTATCCCTATTTTTTCGGCAATTTCCGTTATCTGCATTCCTGTATTGACAAGATGGTTCGCGGCAATGTTAAGCCGGTAATCATTTATGTATTCTATACAGGTCATTCCCATGTATTTCTTAAAGAACCTCATAAAATAGTGCTTACTTAAATTAACCGTTTCCGCAAGCTCATCTATCGTAATGGGGTGCATATAGTTTTCATCAATATAGTCGAGAATTGTTTTTATATTTCTTGTTGTATTATCCTTTATATCGGGCTGGTGCATATCAGGACGGAAAAAATATTTGAACAAAACGAAAAACATCTTATACAGTTCGGATTTTATTCCTATTTCAAAATAATCCTCCTTATTGTCAAACAATTCGACAAGCCTCTTTACACTTGCCTCCAGTTCCCCATAATGTGGTGCATCCTTTGAAATCACAACCGGATTGATATACATTCCGTCAAGATAAGGCGTCAGATACTTTATCGCACAGCCGTCGGTATTATTTCCCGTTATCATATTAAAGCTGAATATTATCGTTGTAAACTTAGTTCTGATATTTTCATAATTCTTGAATGAATGGAGAACACACGGATTTATAAGAATAATGTCCCCTGCCCTCACATGGTAATTTTCAAGGTCAATATATTCATTGAATTCCCCGCTTTCCACATATACAATTTCCATTTCCTCGTGCCAGTGCATAGGATAAGTCGTAAAAAAGTCAGGCATAACCGTCCTTACGACAGTATACGGCATTAAAAAATCGCCCTTTTGTCCTGTTTCCTTAAGGTACTCGAGTTCATCAAACTGCATAATCGTTCACCCCTTAAAATTGTTTTGTTCTACTTTGAATATATCGAAATATATTCATGATTATGTAGATATGTAAAAGCTGTCGGTTTTAATATAAACTGACACAATAGTATTATATTACTATTAATCAATTTCATCAAGTATAATTAAATCATTTTTATATACGTATTTATTCACACCTTCCATTTTTTCAATCGGGATTTATAAATGTGAGTATGCAATATTTGCAGAAATAAATTTTATATAAATTTATTTCTGTCGGTTTTTTATAAGTATTGTAAATTTAACGTATATATGCTATAATTATCTTGGTTTATATCATAGATTTTGTCCTGCCGGATATAAAATGATGATACCTATAATTGACTCAGATATTTTTTATAACTTAAAGAAAGGATTGCGGCATATGTTTAAAATAGTCAGCAAAAAGGAACTTAATCCAACGGTTACTCTTATGGAAATAGAGGCTCCGCTTATTGCGGGAAAGGCCGAACCGGGACAGTTTATCATTTTCAGAGCAAAGGAGGACAGCGAACGTGTTCCCCTTACTATTGCGGACTTTGACAGGGATAAGGGTACAGTTACCATTATCTTCCAGATTGTGGGAGGAGCTACAATGGAGCTTAATACACTGAACGAAGGCGATTGTCTGCATGATTTTGTGGGTCCCCTCGGTAAACCGAGCGAAACAGAAGGACTTAAGAAGGTTGCTGTAGTAGGCGGCGGCGTGGGTTGTGCAATAGCTTATCCTATAGCAAAAAAACTCCACAATCTCGGCTGTGAAGTTCACAGCATAGTCGGATTCAGAAATAAGGATCTGGTTATTCTTGAAGATGAATTCAAAAACGTAAGCTCCGTTCTTAAAATGATGACCGATGACGGAAGCTACGGCGAAAAAGGTCTTGTTACCAATGCACTTGAGGAGCTTATCAAGGAAGGGAACAAATATGACGAGGTTATCGCAATAGGTCCTGTTATTATGATGAAATTCGTTTCTCAACTTACCAAAAAGTATGATATTAAGACTGTCGTGAGCATGAACCCCATTATGATAGACGGTACAGGTATGTGCGGAGGCTGTCGTCTGACCGTTGGAGGGGAAACAAAATTTGCCTGTGTTGACGGTCCTGATTTTGACGGTCATCTTGTTGATTTTGATGAGGCTATGAAAAGAGGAGCTATGTATAAGGAATTTGAAGCAAGCGCACGTGAGGAAAACTGCAATCTTCTCAAACAGGAGGTAAAAGAGTGATGGCTATACAGAAAAATATGGATCCGAAAAAATGCCCTATGCCCGTTCAGGATCCTCAGATACGAAGAAATAATTTTAATGAGGTTGCTTTGGGATATACCTATGATATGGCTGTAAATGAGGCTAAACGCTGTCTTAACTGCAAAAATAAACCATGCCGTTCTGCCTGTCCGGTACAAATAGATATACCCGCATTTATCGAAAAGGTTGCAAACGAGGATATGGAGGGAGCATATCAGATCATATCACAGTCCAGCTCGCTTCCCGCCGTATGCGGCAGAGTTTGCCCACAGGAAACACAGTGTGAATCAAAATGTGTCAGAGGTATCAAGGGTGAGCCTGTGGGAATAGGCAGGCTTGAAAGATTCGTAGCAGATTATCATCGTGAGCATTGTACGGAAAAACCGGAAATTCCCACACCGAATGGTCATAAGGTCGCAGTTATCGGTGCCGGTCCGAGCGGTCTTACTGCCGCCGGAGATCTTGCAAAACTCGGATATAAGGTGACTGTATACGAGGCACTCCACCTTGCGGGAGGAGTTCTTGTCTATGGCATACCCGAATTCAGACTCCCGAAAATTATCGTTCAGAAAGAAATTGATAACCTTAAAGCCATTGGAGTGGATATAGAAACCAATATGGTAATCGGAAAGGTACTTACTATAGACGAGCTTTTTGAAATGGGTAACGAAGCCGTGTATATCGGCAGCGGTGCGGGTCTTCCCCGTTTTATGAATATTCCCGGAGAAAGTCTTAAGGGAGTTTATTCTGCCAATGAATATCTTACCCGTATAAACCTTATGAAGGCATATCAAAAGGGCAGCAAAACACCCATAAAACACAGTAAAAAGGTTGCCGTTGTAGGCGGAGGAAATGTTGCAATGGATGCGGCAAGGTCTGCAAAGAGAATGGGTGCCGAAGAGGTTTATATAGTATACAGACGTGGTATGCAGGAGCTTCCGGCACGTAAGGAGGAAGTTGAGCACGCCGAAGAGGAAGGTATCATATTCAAGACTCTTACAAATCCGGTTGAAGTCCTCGGTGATGAAAACGGCGATGTGTGCGGTATGAAATGCGTTGAGATGGAGCTTGGTGAACCTGATGCAAGCGGAAGAAGACGTCCCATAGTAAAGGAAGGAAGCGAATTTACACTTGATGTGGATACGATGATAATGTCTATCGGTACAAGTCCCAACCCGCTTATCAGAAGTACAACACCGGGACTTGAAACTAATAAGCATGGCTGTATCGTTACGAACGGTGATGACGGTCTTACAACAAGAGAAGGTGTTTATGCAGGCGGTGATGCCGTGACGGGTGCGGCAACTGTTATACTCGCAATGGGTGCCGGAAAGGCAGCCGCAAAGGCTATTGATAAATATATCAAGGAAAAATCATAAATTTCTTTATATTGCGTCTGAACCACTCGGACGCAATATTTTTAAAATTAATAAGAAGTCTGATTTATACCGGATCAAGGAGGAAAATATGAAAATGTTTATCAAAAAATCCATCTCTGTTCTACTGTCAACCCTTGTACTTGCAGGCGGTTTTTCATTTGCTTTGCCACAGGTGACAGATTATTCAATGAGCGTAAATGCAGCGGAAATCAACGAAAGTACGTTGGCTCCCGACACTGTCCGATCAGCCGGGAACCAAAAAAACGATATATCATTAAATGATGCCGAAGAAACAGAACCGCAGGAAATAAAACTCAGCAAAACGGATATCACCATTGAGAAGGGCAAAACGGAAGTTTTGACGGCAGAGGTCCTTCCCGAAGATACTGCGGATAAAACCATAACATGGACAAGCTCCGATGAATCTGTCGTATCAGTAGCAGAGGGAGTACTTACGGCAGTATCAAAAGGCACGGCAAGTATAACCGCCTCAACCTCAAACGGTATTACCGCCGTATGTAACGTTACTGTTACAGTTCCCGAAAAGAGCATAAAGCTGAGCAAAACCTCACTCTCCATGGAAAAAGGAAAAACCGAAGTAATTACGGCAAAAGTACTTCCTGAGGATTCATCGGACAAAACTATTACGTGGTCAAGCTCCGATGAGAATGTTGCGGTTGTATCGGATGGTGTAATCATAGCAATTTCAGGCGGTACCGCCGATATAACAGCAACCTCGGCAAACGGACTGACCGCCTCTTGCAGGGTAACTGTTACCGTTCCCGCCGAAAGCATTGTGATCAGCCAGACATCCATCACACTGCAAAAAGGAGAAACCTTTACACTTGTGGCTAAAATTTATCCTCAGGATACAACCGACAAAACGGTAATATGGTCAAGCTCTGACAATAAAATTGTTACCGTAAACGGCGGCAGAATAAAAGCTGTATCAACCGGTACGGCAATTATCACGGCAAAGACGGTAAACGGAAAGACAGCTTCGTATACTGTGCGGGTTGTCATAATGCCGACAAGCATTAAGCTGAGCAAAAGTTCCATAACACTTGAAAAGGGAAAATCTCAGACAGTTAAGGCAACCATAAATCCCGGGAATACGACAGAAAAAAATGTTACATGGACAACATCAAACAGTAAGGTTGCCACCGTATCAAAGGGTAAAATCACCGCAAAAGGTACAGGTAAGGCAACAATTACCGCATCCACGGTAAACGGCAAAACCGCTAAATGTACAATTAATGTTATTGCTAAACCAACAAGCGTTAAACTCAGTAAAACCTCTGTAACACTTGGAAAAGGAAAAAACTATACACTCAAGGCAACCGTATATCCGAAGGATGCTACAGATAAAAAGGTTACATGGTCAAGCTCAAATACCAAAGTTTTAACCGTATCAAACGGTAAAATCACTGCGAAGTCAATTGGTTCCGCAACAGTCACGGTCAGGACATCCAACGGTAAAACATCAAAATGTGTTGTAAAAGTAGAGATATTGCCAACGAGTATTAAGCTCAACAAGTCTGCTGTTTCCATTCAAAACGGTAAGACCTATACCCTGAAGGCAACGGTTTCGCCAAACAATGCTACAAATAAAAAAGTTACATGGACAAGCTCGGATACAAAAGTAGCTTCCGTAAAAAACGGTACCGTTACCGCTAAAGGTGTAGGCACCGCCGAGATAACCGCTAAAACCTCTAACGAAAAAACAATATCATGTAAGGTCACAGTACAAATTTATCCGACATCAATCAAGCTTAACAAGACATCCCTTTCATTGCAAAAGGGAAAATCGGCAACACTTAAGGCTACAATTTCACCAAACAATACTACTCTTAAAAATGTCACATGGTCGACCTCGGATTCAAATATTGCCACTGTCAAAAACGGAAAGATTACGGCAAAGAATATCGGTACTGCCACTATAACCGCAAAAACTTCAAACGGGAAAACAGCAGTGTGCAAGGTTACCGTAAAAGGTCTTCCTACGAAAATTACACTCAGTAAAAGCTCTGTCAGCCTTAAGGCGGGAAAATCTGTCACTCTTAAAGCAACCTTGACCCCGTCCAAAAATGTCATCAGCACAGTTACATGGACAAGCTCGGACAATGACACGGCAACTGTTAAAAACGGAAAGGTTACGGCTAAAAAAGCCGGCAATGTTGTTATAACGGCAAAAACAGTAAATGGAAAAACCGCAAAAACCAAAGTCAGAGTATATGTTGTTGACTATAAAAAGGCATATACACCCGAACAGGTTTATAATGATTTGTCATATCTCAAAAAATCCTATCCCGATATCATAAAAGTATCCACTATAGGTAAAAGTGTACAGAACCGTGATATAAAGCTCGTTCAGCTTGGAACCGGCAGCAAAAAGGCTCTCATTGTCGGGGGAATCCATGCAAGAGAGCATATAACTGTTTCATACGTTATGCGGGTTATCGAGGAATATGCTGACGCATATAAGAACAATCAGAAATACGGCAGTTATGATATCCGCAGCCTGCTTAACAAATATACTCTTTATATTGTGCCTATGTCCAATCCTGACGGAACACAAATTGCAAATACCAAGGATAAGCCTCTGTACGTTCCGAGCTCTTTTGAAAACGACAGCTTCAAAGGGAATGCCAATGCCGTGAATCTGAACAGAAACTACCCGTTCCATTGGGAAGGTGCAACTGACGGGACGGATAAAAACCAAACCAATTACAGAGGACCGTCGGCAGCCTCCGAGCCTGAAACCAAAGCTATTATAAAGCTATGCAGCAACAACAACTTCCGGTTTATGCTGAGTATGCATATTCTCGGCGGCGGTATTTATTGGCGTGACCGGGCAAACGGCACAATACCGAATGACAGTAAGCTTGCTTCCGCTCTTTCCAAAAAATGCAAATATCTGCTGTTTGAAAATACTACAGTTGAATCCGAATATGCGGGAGGACTTGAAAACTGGTTCAGATATGCATACAACAAGCCCGGTTTCTGTATTGAAATGATACCCTTCAGCCAATATTATCTGTCAGATACATATATCGGATACAATAAATACTTTGAACAGGCAATTGATTGGGCTAATACGAAATATACATTTGCGGAAGCTATGAGGGTAATGTAAGCTGCTCATGTACTGTTTTGTAAAGCCGTCTTAAAATATGAAACAATCCGTACTCCGGATATCTGCGGTAGTCGGCCGTTTATGTATCAAATACATAAATATGCTCAAATCTTCCTTTCTGACTGCTTCATTGATGCCTCCGGAGCCTAAGTGCAACAGCCTGCCTTAGCATACTTAAACCCCCAATATCCTGCTTTTCTCTTCACCTTCTTCCTTGAGAAAAGCCTTAAACTCTTCTTCCCTCAATTCGCAGTATATGTGATAGGTTATGGCTTTATTTTACAGCATTAATTTTTATAAAGCTATTGCTTTTTTTAGAAAAAGTGTTATAATGGTTATAAGAAAAAATAATGAGGAGGCTGTTTTATGGCTTACAAAATTTCTGATGAATGTATCGCTTGCGGTGCTTGCGAGAGCGAATGTCCTGCCGGAGCTATTTCCGAGGGCGATGGCAAGTATGAGATTAATCCCGACACTTGTCTTGATTGTGGTGCTTGTGCAGGAGTTTGTCCTGTCGGTGCTCCCTCAGGTGAATAATTTATTAAAATTGTTTACTCAGGCAGTCAGTGCGTTTGCATTGACTGCTTTTACTTTTGAATAATTTATGTAAACCACGGCAATACTTCTATAAAATCAAGGAGGTATTATCGTGGTTTTTAATAAGGTTGAAATATGCGGTGTAAACACTGCGAAGCTTAAGGTTATATCCGAGGAGAAAAAACAGGAACTTCTCGGTATCATGAAAAACGGTACTCCCGAAGAGGCGGAAGCCGCAAGGGATGAAATGATAAATGGAAATCTTCGTCTTGTACTCAGTGTCATTCAGCGGTTTGCAGGACGTGGTGAAAATCCTGACGACCTGTTTCAGGTGGGATGTATTGGTCTGATAAAGGCAATAGATAATTTTAATTGTGATAAAGAGGTGAGATTTTCCACATACGGTGTTCCCATGATTATCGGAGAAATACGAAGGTATCTGCGTGATTATAATTCGGTCAGAGTGAGCCGCTCAATAAAGGATACTGCATATAAGGCCATGCAGGCAAAGGAAAGAATTACAGCCGAAACCGGAAGAGAACCGACTGTTGACGAAATCGCAAGAGAACTTGATATACCGAGCGAAAATGTTGTTCTTGCCCTTGAAGCTATTGTTGAACCTGTATCAATATATGAACCTGTATATTCTGATGGTGCTGATACCGTCTATATCATGGACACTCTCGGTGATGACAATGACGACAATCGTTGGCTGGAGCATATTGCAATCAAGGAAGCTGTAAAATCTTTGGGTGAACGTGAAAGAAAAATTCTTACCATGAGATATATAAAAGGTAAAACACAAATGGAGATTGCGGAGGAAATAGGTATAAGTCAGGCACAGGTATCAAGACTTGAAAAAACTGCTTTAAGTAAAATTAAGAAGGAATTGTAATATATTCAAAAAATGCCGTTTTATTCCTGTCCGGGAGTAAAACGGCTTTTTTTGATATATTTGATTTTGTGTCCGGAGATGGGTCAAATAATCATATTGTTTTCAATCCTGTTTTTGTTTCAGATTATGCAGCTGTCATGTCCGGACTCTTAGCTGTATATTAAATTTTCCGATTTTATAAGTCAATTATTATGTAGGAATATACGGAACCAAACTATGATTATTTTCCTCATCCGACAATTTTTTCGGTTCATTCAGGTTTGAGCATTGATAAATTCTCTTGTGCCTGTCCGACAGGGTTTTAACAGTAAAAACAGAAAAACGTTACCACAGTGTTCGTTAAAATGAACAAATCAGTAACGGAAATTTTTACATTTAAAAACGAATAAATATCCAAAAATTGCTGTTTTTTATCGCATTTTGTAATAAAATATATACAGATATACATAGCAAGGACGGCTCAATTATGAAGGATAGGTATTTATTCAAAAAAATACTGATATTTTTTATAACGTTTTCAGTGTTGTTGGAAAGTGTACAAATGAGCAGTGTCGTAAAAAGCATAGAAACAGGTGACGATGTGACTTTTTATTCTGACGACAAAGGTAACTTTCTGTATACAGGAGAAAACGGCTCACTGAGTCGTGTGTATATTATGAGCAGTAACGGAAGAACAACAGTGGTATATGAAGACGCACTTAAAGCTGATTATGTATACCGAACGAATAATACTACATATATTGTAACGAATACCACAGGTAACACATTGGTAGGAAGAATAAGAGGAGGCATCATGAGATCTGCCTTTTTAGACGGTATAAGTGTAAAGAAAAATTGTTTTGTTGCAGATGATATGGGAATAATCTATGCCGTTGACAAAAATCACCCGAAATATGTAAGAGTTTTTGATTCTGACGGATATGATATGAATAAATATAATGCCTTTGGAAATATAATCATGCTGTTCCACGATAAAAGCTCAAACGATGTATTCGCCGTCAGCAACAATGGAGTGTTCAACATCACGGCGGGGTTCATTAAAATCAGCTCGGTTGTTCCGGACGGGGAATTTATCATAAATGAAAGATTATGCACGGATTCAGCGGGAAATGTTTTTGAATTTGACCCACTCGCCGGTTTTAATAAAATACTCGACCTGGATTATGATATGTTGTGTCCGACAAACGAATCCGTCTACGGGGTCGTTGAGAGGACAGTGTACCGTCTTGATAATAATGGCGATAAAATATCGTATATCAATCTTAGTGTAAAACCCGAAAGATTGCTGTCAAGTAAAAAAAATTTGGCATATATTTTCAATAACAAAATTACCATAATCAAAACTTCTGATATGAAGGAAATTCAGAAAACAGACGAGTCAAGTATCTCTCCTGTCAGTGAACCGGTTGTTTCCCAGCCTGCTGAAGAGAGTACACACGAAATAAGTAAAAGCGATGTTGAAGCTGATAAAAATTATGGTATCAGCAGTGATTATCTTGAAATATCAAACGGATTTATTTTCCTGGAGCATACAATGACGCTTGCGGAGCTTAAAAAATCAATAAAGTACAATGACAATGAACTTATTGTGAAAAATCATAACGGAAAGGCTGTAACAAGCGGTAATGTCGGAAGTAACTGGCAGATTACGTTTTCGGGGAAAACCGAAAAAACCTTCTGTACGGTACTGCCGGGGGATATAACAGGTGAGGGAAATGTAAACAGCCGTGATATTAAGAGTTTATCCGATTATCTGATCAACGATACCGGACTCTCTCCCCCTTTTCTTTATGCCGCCGATACGGACGAGGACGGTGTTATCAGTTTAATAGATCTGTATAAAATCTATAAAAGCTGCTGAAGATGATAAATTGCACAGCACTATATATTTATTATTTCAGTACCCGAATTTTCCCCCATTTTTACTCCAATTATCAAGTATCTCCTGATATATATAATATTTATGCGGTCTTATCGGGCGTTCAAAGGGAGGTGTGCAAAAATACAGCAAAAGACACCTGCCGACATTTTTGTAATTTTCAATATAATCAAAACCTATTAACTCGCCGTTTTTTATCCGCTTTTTTATTGTGTTGTGGTATGAGTACATATTCCCTATCGCCTTCTTCTCATTATAGATATATTATTAATATTTCCATTCGGAGTTTTTATATTTCCGAAATGCTCCCTACAAATTCTTATGGTTATTATTTCAACATCCTATAATACTTTCCTCTTTTTTAGGGTTACTGTGAAAGCATATCATTTACTTCAAAAAAGGCAAATTAAATTATTCCATATTATTTATTTCCGTGCTATAATATATACAAATTGAACATTAAGTTGAGCAATAAAATAGGAGTTTTTTTATGATAATCAGAAAATCTGTTGACAATACCATATCGCAATTTACCAAAAAAATTACATCTCAGACATATTCCGTTGACAAATATGGTATTAACTGGATATATAATAGGAATAATAAAATCGTGCTGTATTATGAGAGTGGTGAGACGGAAAGCCGGGGTATACCGCAATTGTTAAAATCATATTTTTTAGGATATTATAAAACCGATAAAGATGTTACAACAATGACAGGCATAATAATAAGCGGACCGATTATTCAGAGTTTTATTTTTTTAGCTTTGTTATTCGAGGGAATTTTTCTTGGTTTTAACGAGTTTTTATACTCTTGTATATTTTATCTTCCTATATTGATATGGATTTACTTCGGAGAAAAGAAGAATCGTGAGTCTATATTGAATTACATTGATATGCTTCTGAAATAGAGAATAATTATTGGAACATAATACGAGGGATACCAAAAAATCCGCAGAGCATAACGTTCTGCGGATTTACTAAAATATATTTGAAAGAAGGAATGATAATTATTTATGTTATCAATACATACCGCCCATGCCCGGATCGCCTGCCGGTGCCGGAGGTGTGGGTTCCTTAATATCGGCTACCAAAGATTCCGTTGTGAGTACCATGCTTGCTACGGATGCTGCATTCTGAAGTGCAGAACGTGTTACCTTTGTCGGGTCAACAATACCGTTGTCGAGCATATCCATATATTCCTCTGTGAGTGCGTTGAAGCCGTAGCCTGTCTTACCCGAGGAAACTATCTTATCAACGATTACGGAGCCTTCAAGACCCGCATTAGCTGCAATCTGACGTACCGGCTCCTCAAGTGCCTTAAGCACGATTTTGGCACCTGTCTTTTCATCACCCTCAAGTGTATCAACAAGAGCAGAAACAGAATCGAGTGTATTGAGCAGTGCTGTACCGCCGCCTGCTACGATGCCTTCCTCAACCGCTGCCTTTGTAGCTGCAAGTGCATCCTCGATACGGAGCTTCTTCTCCTTCATTTCTATCTCTGTAGCCGCACCGACCTTAATAACCGCAACACCGCCTGCAAGCTTTGCAAGACGCTCCTGAAGCTTCTCTCTGTCAAAATCAGATGTTGTTGTTTCAATCTGTGCACGAATCTGAGCAACACGAGCCTTAATATCAGCCTGCTCGCCTGCACCGTCAACGATAACCGTATTTTCCTTGTCAACCTTAATCTGACGTGCTCTTCCGAGCTGATCAAGTGTTGTATCCTTAAGCTCAAGTCCGAGTTCGGAGGAAATTACCGTACCGCCTGTAAGAACAGCGATATCCTGAAGCATTTCCTTTCTTCTGTCACCGAAACCGGGAGCCTTAACGCCAACGCAGGTAAATGTGCCGCGGAGCTTATTGACAATAAGTGTTGTGAGAGCCTCACCTTCTATATCTTCAGCTATAATAACAAGCTTCTTGCCTGTTTTTACGATCTCCTCAAGAATAGGAAGTATTTCCTGAATATTGGATATCTTCTTATCTGTTATAAGCACAAGAGCATCGTCTATAACTGCTTCCATTTTATCCGTGTCTGTGCACATATAAGGTGTGATGTAGCCTCTGTCAAACATCATACCCTCAACTACCTCCGAATATGTTTCGGCAGTCTTGGACTCCTCAACTGTGATAACGCCGTCATTTCCTACCTTTTCCATTGCCTCTGCAATAAGGTTACCTATAACCTCATCACCCGCGGAAATTGTAGCAACCCTTGCTATATCCTTTGAACCCTCAACCTGCTTTGAATTAGCCTTAAGTGTTTCAACGGAAATATCTACAGCCTTGCTTATACCCTTTTTAAGGATCATCGGGTTAGCACCTGCTGTAACATTCTTCATACCCTCGCGGATAAGAGCCTGTGCAAGAAGTGTAGCGGTCGTTGTACCGTCACCTGCAACATCGTTTGTCTTTATGGAAACCTCTTTAACAAGCTGTGCGCCCATATTCTCGAAGGGATCGTCAAGCTCTATTTCCTTAGCGATTGTAACACCATCGTTTGTGATAAGCGGTGCACCGAATTTCTTGTCGAGTACTACATTTCTGCCCTTCGGACCGAGTGTGATTTTAACGGTATCGGCAAGCTGGTCAATACCACTGAGCAGAGCCTTTCTTGCGTCCTCTCCGTATGCGATCTGTTTAGCCATAATTAATTACCTCCATAATCCTTTCTTTGAATTATTCTACAACTGCAAGAATATCTGACTGACGAACTATTGTATATTCCTGATCGTCAAGCTTGACTTCTGTTCCGGAATACTTGCTCGTTATAACCTTATCGCCTACATTTACATACATCGTTACTTCGTTGCCGTCAACCAGTCCTCCCGGTCCTACAGCCACAACGGTAGCAAACTGAGGCTTTTCCTGTGAAGCCGCGGTAAGCACAATACCGCTCTTTGTTGTTTCCTCAGCTTCCTCAGCCTTTACAACAACTCTGTCAAGTAATGGTTTGATTGTCATAATTATTGCCTCCTTACAGCAAATTCATAATTTAAAAAATATAATTAGCACTCTCAACCCCCGAGTGCTAATTATATTGTAACCTCTTTTTGGAAAAAAATCAAGTATTATTTGGCAGTTTTATAAAATTTTATATTTTTTTTATTTTTTTGTATGTACCTTATTATAATTATGTTATGTTAAATTTTTCAATAAACACAATTCCCGACCGAAAGGCCGGGAAAAAATTATCTTCCATCATGGTGGCAAATAACAGAATATGCTGTTTTGACAATCAACTTTATATCAACCGCAATACTTCTTTCCGTAATGTATTTTCTGTCAAGCTCCATCCAATCCTTGAAAGACATATCATTTCTGTCAGGGCTTGCCTGCCAATAGCAAGTAAGACCGGGAGTCACAAGTAAGCGGAGCCTGTCCGTACTGTCATATTGTTTAACCTCATCCGGCAGCGGCGGACGAGGACCTACAATCGACATATCACCCTTAAGTATATTAAAAAGCTGCGGAAGCTCATCTATGTTTGTTGCCCTGAGAAACTTACCAATCTTTGTAATACGTGGATCATTCTTTATCTTGAATACAGGACCGTCCATTTCGTTCTGTTTCAGGAGACTTCCCTTCATCTCCTCTGCATCGACACACATGGTTCTGAATTTATAAAGCCTGAAAATCCTGCCGTTCTTACCACATCTGTTCTGTACGAAAATTGGATTTCCTTTCCCGTCCCATACTGAAATCAAAAAGGCTACAACCAAAAAAAGAGGACTTAAAATCACCATCGCTAAGAGTGAACAAAATATATCAAATAATCTTTTTATAATAGAATATACCGTTTTTTTCTCATAGACAAAATTCTGATTTTTTTTATAGCTGCAGGTTATGTCTGAGCCTTTAAGGACAACACCACGGGTATCCATAATAAACACTCCTTTGGGAAAATATGCGGACATATAAATATATTTATTTCATGACATAAGTATAACACCCATAAATATTTAATGTCAACAGGTATTCCCATCCAATTAATCAGACTTCCGCAAAATCATCCATATGTATAATTATAAAGATAATATTAATCTGAAATATGTACATTAATCTTTATTTTGGTAAATACACAAATACCGGAGCGGTGTGTTTGTGATATAAAAATTTCCTGTGTGTTCAGTGTACCGGTCTTTGCGTTCACGATACACAACACACAGGAAAATAAACTCAATTTTCTATCGGTAATAATTTACCTTACCGGTCAAAAACTCACAATACAAAAACTGTTAAAATTGGTTAAAGTTTTGACCATTTGACTGATTAACATTTTGATTATTATACTGATTATTGAACTGGTTGTTGAACTGATTATTGAACTGATTCATACCCTGATTACGGAATCCGCCGTTAATATTATTGTTCTTAACAAACGAGTAAATTGCAACAACCAAAGCAGCAACGCAAACAATTATAAGCAAAATACCCCAGAAATTATAGCCAACCATATCACTTAAAGTATAAGCTGTGCTTCCTGACGTGTATCCGGATGCAAATGCTGTTCTGACTACCGAATTAAGTGAACCAAAACCTATAAACGTAGAAATAACTGCAATCACTAAAAGTGCGGGACATACGAAAACTACAAAGGGAGCAAACGGCTGTGAATCCACGAATTTCTTTACAGGAGGAATACACAGAATAATTGCAACAATAAGCGCAATTATAAACACAACACGCGCAAATGAAACTCCTCCTAATGAAGCCCCTCCATACTGACTGAAGTAGCCCCCCAGCACATCGGTAAGAAAATAATTTACATTAAGTACAGGACTCACGCTTGTACTATTCACACTTTTGATTGGTTCCGAATTGAAAAATATACAGGGAAACGTCGAAATATAGAAGACAACTATCGTAGCAACATAGGGAAAATAGCTCAATACAATTTTAGAAAAGCTCGGCAACTCCAGTGTTTTAACAAACTTTGCAAACGAAGCAACTGAAAGTACAACCGAAATCAAAATAAATACCAGCAGGAACCAACCCCATACCGAAAGTCCAACCGAGCGAGAGCTTGAGTAATACGAGCTTGACATACCTATAATAGAATTCATGTTCCAAATCTCTATCAAGGTCGAAAGTATTGCAACCACTTCAACTATCGGAACAACAAGATCAAGGAAACGTCCCTTGGGTTTGTTTTCAATAATATCATAAATATGGGGTTCAAATCTCAATATTGAGAAAATGAAGGCAAAGATTAGTAAAACACCACAGAAAATGAAACCTCCGCCTAACCCTGACCCTGTACTTGAAAGAAGACCAACCTCAGAAGAAAAAAGGGAGAACGGAATCGAAGTCGATCTGCCTACTAAAGCATTGCTCGAACTCAATGAAAAAGTATTTGCTGACAAAATCGGTACAAAGGATAAAATGAACACAATAAGTGAAAGAAGATATGTTCCATACTTCATGATAGTAGCGGCGGGATCGGAAAAGTTAAGGGCTGATGCGAAGTTAGATAAAAACTTATTAAAATAGCCTGAAGCATCAAACGTAGCACGCAGACTCATACCGCAATTCACACAAGCTACAGCCTGCGGATTTGCTACAGGAGCGGCACAATGAGGACAGTATGCTGTTCCCTGACCCACTTTAACGCCGCATTTCGTGCAGATAGCCTGATTACTCATTACCTGTGAACCGCAGTTTCTGCAATATTTTTTCGGCGGCAAATACTGCGAATTATCCATCTGAGCCACACTCTGAATCTGCTGAGCTGTTGTCTGCTGAGCATAAGGTGTACTGCTCTGAGCAATATTCTGCTGTTCACCGAGATTATTCCCGCAGTTCTGGCAAAAAGCCATACCTATCTGCCTTACGGCACCGCATTTGTCGCAAAAAGACGCACCCAATCCTTTCTTCGTGCCACAATTCTGACATATATTGAAAGAATCTTCCATATATGCACCGCATGATTTACAATACATATTTTTTACCTCCTACCAAAATAAAATAAAAGCAACCGCCAAGTGCAATTATACAACTAAATGACATTCAAGTCAAGAATTTACAAAAAATTTATATTTAAAATGAGATTTCCTTATATTTTAACAATTTTTTAAAGGCTAATGTATTTTATTTGTCGCTTATTTACTAAGTTCCCCGGCTCTTTTTGTGCAAGCCGCCATAGCATCATTTATAGCACGGGGTACATCTCTTTCATACAACACATTCATAGCCTCTATAGTTGTGCCGCCCTTTGAGCATACCTTTTTGATCAGTTCCTCCGGTGTATCATTTCCGCTCCGAAGCATTTCTGCACTTCCCTCAAATGTCTTGCATACAAGCCTTAGTGCAGTATCCCTGTCTATTCCGACAGAAACGGCATAATCAACCATAGACTTTGCAAAAAGATACACATACGCCGGACTGCTGCCATTTACCGCTATAACGGCGTTCATCTGTTCCTCCGGAAGTATTGCAACCTCGCCCGAAAGTGCAAACATATTATACACTTCATCAAAATCCTCATCACTTATATTTCCCGAACGACACATTGCAGTAGCTCCCTTTCCGAGTAAAAGAGGAGTGTTCGGCATAACACGCACGGCAGGACAATTCTTCCCGATACCCCTGCGGACATATTCTATTGAAATTCCGGCAGCTATTGTTACAAAAATTTTATTTTCATTCACAGCGGCTTTAATTTCCGACAAAACCTCGTCATAATTCTGCGGCTTTACCGCAAGAACTATAATATCCGTTTTATCAACAAGCTCTGCCCCCGTTGCAGTTGAAGCTATCCCCTTTTCAGCCATTGCGGAAAGCTTGCTTTCATCTAAATCAAACACAAGTATTTCTTCTGCCGATTTAAGCTTATTCCCGAGCAAACCCCCGATAATGGCGGTTGCCATATTACCTGCTCCGATAAAACCTATTTTCTTATTCATAATTTTAACACCTCATAACAAAATATATTAACGAACCGCCGCATTAATTCTTTCACCCGTAACAATGCTGCAAATTCAGACAATATTTACATAGCAATGCAGACAAGCAACAGAACCACCCTGCAAGGTGGTCCTGCCGAAAAACAGTCGGGACTGTTTTTCATTGACCCGTGCCGAGACTCGGAAGCCTTACGTTCCGATACAGCTTTTTCTGATGCGTAATACAGTCATAACCGACCGTCCCGTTTACCATGAAATACAATAAGGATTCGGGAAATTGTGTTTATTATTTCGTCCGTCCGAAGCATAATCCCCATAAAGGAACATCTCCAACTCATCCGCACGTCTGTAAAGCAGTCCGTAGTAGCACACACCGCCTGCATGATGATAAGCAAGCATTTCCTTGATAAGTGAATTTTTATTCACGTAATTAAGATCCCTGACGGATGAATTTGAGTAATGCAGATCAAGATACGTTCCGCTGCAATATCCGACCTTTCCGTCCGACGTCTTTACTTTGTACCATACACCGTTATACACTTTTGTACTGACAAGAGTTACCTTTGAGCCGTCAGGCATAAGAGTGATTGCATCGGAGGAGGTCGTATAACTCTTTCTGAGGTAAAGTCCTCCATAAGCATCCACTGTAGCTGTTACCGTACCGCTCGATGTGGAAGGTCCATAGGAATTACGCAGTATATCCAGAAGATCCGAAGAATATGTCCATCCCGTACCTAAATTGTACGAGAACGATACAAGCGCATCAAACTGCTGCTGATTGAACTTTATCTTGTTTTCAACAAGCATATCGTTCACTCTGCTTGCATAAACCTCCTGATTTACAGCCTTGACAAGCAAAGCATAAGCTTCATTTCTGGTCAGATTATCATAGAAAGTCCAACCCTCCCATACAACATAGCCGTAACCGAGCGTAGGTATATTATTTGCAAGTGTATCATAGGTAATCTGGGAAACAAATCCCTCTTTTTCACCTATAAACTCAATCAGGCCATCACTCGCACGGAGTCTGTCCGTGGTTGTGGTTTTTACATCGGTTTTAGTGGTTACATATATATCTGCCTTACCGTCCGAGCTTGTTGACCATTTTTCATTCTTGTATGAATAAGCTTTATAGTCGAGCGTCCCCGCTACAGTCGCTTTGTACTCAGCCGTCCATACATAAGTATCACCGTCAGCCTTTTTGTCGGCTGCATTGACTGTAACATTCTTTCCGTTTACATCTATGACAAATTTAACCTTTGTACGAGTTTTATCCGTTATTGCTATAAGCTTGACCTTAGAATTACGAACAGCGGAATTCGGAGAAGAATATGTGAATTTTATCGGGTCTGCACTGCTCACGGTAACAATGCATACTGCCCTTCTGCCCTTTTTGTCCGTATAGGTTATCGCAGCCTTACCTGTATTTTTTGTTTTTATAAATCCATCCTTTACAGTCGCTATATTTGTATCACTGGAACCCCACGAAGCACTGTATGTAGAATAACCCTTTATATATATTGTCTTTCCTGCGGTCGTACCTGCCGTATATCTCGAAAGGCTCACACCGGATGAGGATACTGACTTTACTGTAATCTTACAGCTTGCTTTTGCATTTCCCGTCTTATCAGCTGCCGTTATCGTTGCCGTTCCGCTTTTAAGACCGCTTACAACACCGTTACGAACCGCTGCGACATTTGAATTTGAAGTTGACCACTTGACGCTTTCTCCGTTTGACAAAGTTGCCTTAAGCGATACATTTGCTCCTACTTCAATACTTGCCGATGATTTGGAAATCTCAATTGCAGGTGCTTTTTCAACACTGACCTTAAGCACCGCCTTCTTGCTTCCGTTGGGATCCGAAACCGTTATATTTGCAGTGCCGACCTTTACGGCTTTGACAACACCGTTTGATGATACCGTTGCAACGGTCTTATCCGATGTCGAATATTTCACCTCTCCGTATGCGGGTGTAATTATCGGCTTTATTGTATAGCTTTCGCCCTTTACAATAGTTACTGAAGAATCAGGAAGCTTTACGGATGTAAGCACAACCTTCTTGACCTTTACGGTACATCTTACACTTTCTCCGGATCTATCATCTCTTGCCGTAATTGCTGCACTGCCTTCAGAAATGCCCTTTACAACACCTTTTGAACTCACTGTTGCAACCTTATTGTTTGAACTTGACCATTTAAAATTTCCGCCTGAGGTTGTCGTTGCCTTAAGGGTAAGACTTTCTCCGATACCAATGCTTGCCGATATTCTTGAAATCGTAAGCTTATCTTTGACATTTACATTAATGATTTTTTCCGATACGGCACCTCTGCTGTCTTTTGCAACTACTCTTATATTGTACAATGAAACCGTTTCCGGGTTGAATTGTATTGAATTATCTGTAGTATTCAGCTTTTTCACTACCCAATCTTTATCGGAAGATTTTTTGTAATAGTAAGAATATGTATAAGGCGAAGTACCTCCCGCTGCAGAGCCCGTTATCTTTACGGAAGCTCCAAGCGCTATATTCGTTGATGAAACCTTGGAGTTATTTTTCAGAGGAGCCGTGTCCTTAGTTACATTTACTGTCATCGCGGCATTTTTACTTCCGTTCGTATCTGCAACGGTAATCTTTGCGGTTCCGACCTTAACCGCCTTGACAATACCGGCGGATGTTACGGTAGCAACGGACTTATTGGATGTAGAATAGCTTACCTTTCCGTTTGAAGGGGAAATTGTCGGATTGATTTCAAAGGAGGAGCCGACTGCAAGTGATTTTGACACCTCCTGAAGCTTTATGGAAGTAATAACGACATTACTTACCTTAACGGTGCATTTTACAGAACTGCCTGATTTACTGTCCTTTGCCGTTATCGTAGCTTTACCGTCTGCAATACCCTTGACAACACCGCCCGAGGTAACCGTAGCGACCTTGCTGTCCGAACTCGACCAATTAAACTTTCCGCCCGAGGTCGTTGTCGCCTTGAGTGTAACCGTTTTTCCGACATCGAGATTTGCCGATGCTGCGGATATGGTAAGCTTATCCTTTACTTTTATGGTCAGCACGGCCTTTTTACTTCCGTTTGCATCAGCCACGGTTATTTTTGCCGTTCCGGCTTTAGCAGCCTTGACGACACCCGCAGACGTAACGGAAGCAACGGATTTATTTGATGTAGAGTACTTCACCGCACCGTTCGACGGGGTTATTGCAGGCTTAATTGTGTACGATGAGCCGACGGTAAGAGTTTTCGAGGTTTCCGGAAGTTTTATTGATGTCAGAACAACCTTTTTTACCTTAACGGTACACTTCACTGTTTTTTTCGACTTGCTGTCCTTAGCAGTTATTGTCGCAGTACCCGCGGATACACCCTTAACCACACCGGCGGATGTAACTGTCGCAACCTTACTGTTTGAACTTGACCATGTAAATTTCCCGCCCGAATTCGTTGTTGCTTTCAGTGTTAAAGTTTTTCCTATATTCAGTGATGCCGAAGTATTGGAAATGGAAACCTTCACCGGAGCGGCAGTTTCACTTACATTGACATTGCTGTCAGCTATGTATGTCACATAATTGCCATCCGTACATACATACCCCTTTGCTCCTGTGGTAAGCTCAACCTGTGCCCATGATTTATTACAGAACTTTATGATGTCCAGTTTGACACCGGGTCTCAGTGTCTTTATAACGGAATACTGAGTTCCTGCTCCTTTCCTGAGATTAAGATCAACCGAAACCCTTGCATCCGTTACAATATCAAGATAATCACCCGAGCAATAGCCTGTCGTACCATCCGGAAGCTTCACCTTAAGCCAGTTTGAATTTGTTCTTCCGAGCACGGTAACCGTAACGTCCTCATCAACGGTATCTATAACACCATACTTCGTTCCGGCACCCTTTCTGATATTAAGTCTGTCCGTTGTCACCGCATAAATCGGTGTCTGCGCACCCTGAGTGGACAGAGATGCAAACGGTATCATACCACCCGCAACGGTAACCGCACACGCAACAGCCAATATTTTTTTCATCTTTACCGGTGTATTTTTTATGATGTCAACAAAAGAATGTTTGGAAATTTGCCTATTGACGCCCAATTATTACACAACCTTTCATTAATGTTACAAAATTGTTATTTTTCGGGGTGTACAGCACACAGCACCCTTATTTTATATTTTGTAACAATTATAACCTATTTTTAACCATTTTTCAATAAATAAATTATATAAAAATACAACCTAAAATTATAAGATATCCATAAAAGGAAAAATAAATATATTATTATAAAAATATCAAGCTGTTAATTATTAATTAATGAATTAAAAAAATTACCTCCGATATCTCATACAATCGGATACATCGTCACAACACCCATGCTAACAACCGCAGAATCCGCAGCAATCACCGCATCCGTATCCCGAAGTATGTTTTCCTGTTCCGCTGCGCTGGTTCTTTATTGATGTGTAGGTACTGTAATACTCCGCATTTGAGGAATCCATTGAATATGCAGTTTCTATATAATTATTCGCATCCTCAAGTCTGCCTCTATTATATGAAATCAAGCCCATAAGATAGTACCATTCCGCTAAACGCTCTGTCGGAGGTATTTTGCCGAGAATATTCTCTGCTTCCGTAAAAGCAAATTTCTTTATCAGAAGCCTGACCTGCTGATATACGGAGACTTCGCCATCTTCATATGTATTCTCATCCTTGCTGTCTTCACTTCTTTTATCATATACGTAATCATCCCTTATATATGTGGCTTGTTCATGCTTTTCTTTCATTATCGCATCATAAGCACGGTTTATCTCTTTCATCTTTTCCGTTGCTTCATTAGCGAGTGAACTGTTCTGATACCTGTCAGGATGATACTTTTTTACAAGTTTTCTGTAAGTCCTCTTTATTTCATCTTCATCCGCATTCCTTGAAACGCCGATTGTCCTATATGGGTCATTCATTTATTATCTTCACTCCCGATAGTAAAATCCCCGGCAGATTATATACTGCCATTCTCACGGGCTTCGGCAGTCCTTTTATTATGTTTATCAAAAAGGCAATTCCTCTGCCTTTCCGGAATTCCGTCATATATTATATTATCAAGTATACTCTTATATGAGCCGACATCAAGAAGATCATAAGCCATTGTTATTTGTGCCGCCGTCATATTCAAAACCTCATTACAATATCTCATGGTTTCGTTCATATTTCCGTTATAATGTGCTTTAAATGGATTAAATGCGCCTGATTTAATATCCTTTTCCAAATCATCGGCGGCATCCATAAGATAAATCCATCTTCCGACATAATAACCGAAAATCCCGGCAACATGAGTATTATATCCTTTCGGATAAAGCATTGTACAAAGCTCCGATATAAGCCCGGCAGTCGGCTCTGCCGCCGTGTCAATATCCGAACGGTCATTCTCTGCGGCGGTCTGTTTTCTCATCATCCGTTCTGTAAGTGCCGCCGCCTTCGGATATGCCCTCGCCGCCTTACGGTAATTCCTTCCGAAAAACATTTTCACTGCTCGAGCCGCAAGCTTCTTCCATGCCTTACTGTCTTTTATTGTATCCTCAATCTTATTATAGCTCATTATCACCGATACGGCACCGGCAAATCTCAGTGCTTCACCCTCGCAATTGCAAAATTCGCATTTTTTCAGCGGATTGACAATACATCTCTTCCTGACTACCGTACAGCTTTCGGAATTAAGCGACATATAAAGCAAGGCGAGTACAGTACAGTCATAGCTGAGTGTCATCCTTGCCCCTATGCCGTAATCCTTTCCCATTTGTTTACACAAACCGCAATAAACACTTTTATACAGTCTGTAATCCTTTATTTTTAATTCATCCCTGTTTACCTGTAAATATCCGAACAACCTACCACCCCGTTACAAGTCTGCTGACCACAGAGGTTTAATTCCGACGGATTTAATGAAGATACTTTTTCAGATAAATCCCGGTGTATGACTCCGGACAATTTGCTATTTCCTCCGGGGTTCCGCAGGCAATCACGGTGCCTCCTCCATCTCCGCCTTCCGGACCGAGATCTATTATATAATCTGCTGTTTTTATAAGATCAAGATTATGTTCTATAACAACAACGGTATTTCCTCCGTCTACGAATTTTTGTAAAACCTCTATAAGCTTATGCACATCCGCAATATGAAGTCCGGTTGTGGGCTCGTCAAGTATATATATTGTCTTTCCCGTAGAGCGTTTTGAAAGTTCCGAGGCAAGCTTTATTCTCTGTGCCTCACCTCCCGAAAGTGTTGTTGAAGGCTGACCTATCTTTATATAACCTAGTCCTACATCCTTAAGTGTCTTGAGTTTGTTATATATGCGCGGTATATTTTCAAAAAATATACAACCTTCCTCAACTGTCATTTCAAGGACATCGTATATTGATTTACCCTTATATTTTACTTCAAGAGTTTCTCTGCTGTAGCGTTTTCCTCCGCAAACCTCACATGGTACATATACATCGGGCAGAAAGTGCATTTCTATCTTGATTATACCATCTCCCTGGCACGCCTCACATCTTCCGCCCTTGACATTGAAGGAAAATCTGCTCGATGTAAATCCCCTCATTTTAGCCTCATTGGTTTGTGCGAAAAGCTCCCGTATATCGGTAAATACCCCCGTATAGGTAGCCGGATTCGAGCGCGGTGTCCTGCCTATGGGGGACTGGTTTATATCTATCACCTTATCGAGATTCTCCGCTCCCGTTATTTTTTTACAGCATACCGGTACGGGTCGTGCTTTATTCAGATCCGATGCAAGCTGTCTGTATAATATTTCATTTACAAGCGAGGATTTTCCCGAACCCGAAACACCGGTCACACATATAAACTTCCCGAGCGGAAATTCCACATCTATCTTTTTCAGGTTATTCTGATAAGCTCCTATTACTTTAAGCTTATGTCCGTTACCCTTTCTTCTTTCCTTTGGAACGGGTATAAATTTTTTGCCGCTGAGATATTGTCCTGTAACGGATTTTTCGCATTTTTTTATTTCTTCAACCGTTCCCGCACATACAAGCTCCCCGCCGTGAATACCGGCTCCCGGTCCTATATCTATAATATGGTCGGCGGCATACATCGTATCCTCATCATGCTCTACCACTATAACCGTATTTCCGAGATCACGCAGGTTCTTAAGTGTTCCGATAAGCTTATCATTATCACGCTGGTGAAGACCTATACTTGGTTCGTCAAGTATATACAAAACACCCGAAAGTGACGAGCCGATCTGTGTTGCAAGCCTTATCCTCTGACTTTCGCCTCCTGACAGTGTTCCTGCCGAGCGTGAAAGTGTAAGATATGAAAGACCAACACTGTTAAGAAAATTGAGCCTGCTGTCTATCTCCTTCGTAATTGCCTTTGCAATGAGCTTTTCTCTGTCTGTAAGGCGTGATTCCTTAACAAACTCCAATGCCCTTTCTACTGACATATCACAAAACTCACTTATGTTCAATCCGCCTACAGTTACAGCAAGACTTTCCGGAGAAAGCCTTTTGCCTTTACAGGCATCACAGGGAACCGCAGCCATATAGCTTTCAATTTCTGCTTTTATCCATGCACTTTGTGTTTCTCTGAACCGTCTTTCAAGATTATTTATGATACCCTCGAATTCCGTCTGATACGTTCCGCTTCCGTATTCGTTTTTCCGATATACAGTAATCTTCTCCCCTCTTGTTCCGTATAAAAGGATATCTATTATTTCCCCGGAAAGAGTATTCAGCGGTGCATCAAGTGAAAAATTATATTTCTTCGCCAAAGCCTCAAAATACATTGCCGCAATAGTGCTTCCCTCCATTGCCCAACCGCTTCCCTTTATTCCTCCCTGTCGTACGGATTTTGTCATATCGGGGATTATCCTGTCTATATCTATTTTCATAAATACACCGAGACCTGTACATTTTTTGCAGGCACCGTATGGGTTATTGAAAGAAAACATCCTCGGACTAAGCTCATCTATACTAACTCCGTGCTCGGGGCAGGCATAATTCTGGGAGAATAATATATCCTCCCCTCCATTTACCACAACCACAGTAAGTCCCCCGGCGAGCTTGGATGCCGTTTCAATGGAATCTGTGAGTCGTGAGCGTATCTCATTCTTTATGACAAGTCTGTCTACAACTATATCTATATTATGCTTCTTGTTTTTTTCAAGACTTATTTTTTCCGCAAGGTCATAGATAATTCCGTCTATTCTCACACGTACAAAACCGCTTTTTGCGGCGGATTCAAGCTCCTTTTGGTGCTGACCTTTTTTAGCTTTTACAACAGGAGCCATGACCTGAATTTTTGTCCCCTCCGGCAGCTCCATTACCTTATCGACAATCTGGTCTATTGTCTGCTGTTTTATCTCCCTGCCGCATACCGGACAGTGCGGTATTCCTATTCTTGCATACATGAGTCGGAGATAATCATATATTTCCGTAACCGTTCCTACCGTTGAGCGTGGATTTTTGGACGTTGTTTTCTGGTCTATTGAAATTGCCGGAGAAAGTCCGTCTATGCTGTCAACATCCGGCTTATCCATTTGTCCGAGAAACATTCTTGCATATGACGAAAGGGATTCCACATATCTCCTCTGACCCTCTGCATAAAGCGTATCAAAGGCAAGTGATGATTTTCCCGAACCTGAAAGTCCCGTAAGTACAACAAGTTCGTCACGGGGAATATCTACATTTATATTTTTAAGGTTATGCTCTCTGGCACCTTTTACAGCAATTTTTTTGAATGGCATTATATTTTCCTCCGAAAATTCAATCAACATCATTTTTAAATTTCTCACACTTAATGAACATAAGGAGTGCCATTCGCACTCCTTATACAGTTTTAAATATTATTATTTTATTTATTTGTTTAAAGGTTCAGCTCCATCGTCAGTTTCCTCAACAGGAATTTCCTTACCCTCCATTGCACATATAAACTGTTCTCCTGTCATCTTCTCATGCTCAAACAGGAACTGTGCAACCCTATGAAGCTCGGGAGTATGCTCCTTCAGAATTTCCTCTGTCTTATTGTAACCATCGGTAATATATCTGTTGATTTCCTCGTCTATCTTAGCTGCTGTTTCCTCGGAATAAGTCTTATTATGACCGAATTCCTTGCCGAGGAACACCTCACCATCGGATGAACCAAAGGTTATAGGTCCGAGCTTTTCACTCATACCGTATTTTGTAATCATTGAGAATACAATGTTCGTTGCTCTTTCAATATCGTTCGATGCACCTGTCGATATATCTCCGAGTATCAAAGCTTCGGCAACACGACCGCCGAGAAGCACAACTATCTCCTCGAGCATCTCATTTTTGGAACGATAACTCCTGTCCTCAGACGGAAGTGACATTGTAAAGCCGCCCGCCATACCTCTCGGAATGATTGATATCTGATGAACGGGATCCTGAGTTGTGCAGAAATATGTCGCAATAGCATGACCCGCTTCATGGTAAGCAGTAAGTTTTTTCTCCTTATCGGACATAACCCTCGACTTTTTCTCCGCACCGACAACTACTTTTATCGTTGCTTCCTCAACCTCGGTCATTGTTATAGCCTTAAGATTTCTTCTTGCCGCAAGCAGTGCGGCCTCATTGAGAAGATTTTCAAGATCCGCACCCGTAAAGCCTGCCGTGGATTTTGCAATCGTTCTCAGGTTTACATCCGGGGCAAGCGGCTTACCCTTTGCATGAACCTTAAGAATTTCTTCTCTTCCCTTGATATCGGGTCTGCCTACTATAACCTGTCTGTCAAATCTTCCCGGACGCATAAGTGCCGGATCAAGTATATCGGGACGGTTTGTTGCCGCAATCATTATTACGCCCTCGTTTGCCCCGAAGCCGTCCATTTCAACAAGAAGCTGGTTAAGCGTCTGCTCACGCTCATCATGTCCGCCGCCGAGACCGGCACCTCTCTGTCTGCCGACAGCATCAATCTCATCAATGAATATAATACACGGTGAGCTCTTATGTGCCTGCTCGAAAAGATCCCTTACTCTTGATGCACCGACACCGACAAACATTTCCACAAAGTCGGAACCGGAAATCGAGAAAAATTGTACTCCTGCTTCACCTGCAACAGCTCTCGCAAGAAGCGTTTTACCTGTGCCCGGAGGACCTACAAGCAATACACCCTTGGGTATTCTCGCACCAAGCTCGTTATATTTTTTCGGATCCTTGAGAAATTCAACAATCTCTCTGAGTTCTTCCTTTTCCTCGTCCGCACCTGCAACGTCCGCAAAAGTTGTTTTTCTCTTTTCATCATTTACACTTTTTATCTTTGCTTTGCCGAAAGTGAAGGACTTACCCGCATCTCCCATACCGTTTGACAGTCGCCGCATGAAAAACAGCCATACGACTATAAACAAGACCATCAGTATGATGTTGGGTAGTATATTTATCCAGAACGAATTATCCGCAGCCGGCTTCCATGTAAATTTCATGGGACTATCCGCATTTTTCTCATTGTAGGCTTCTACATACGGATCAACCGCATCAAGGAAAAGTGCTACACTCGCAACGGAGGTCTCTATTTTTTTGCCGTCTGTTTTGACTATCTCAAGACTGCCCGTTCCGAAGTCAAGTGAATACTCCTTGACCTTATTATCCTTGAAAAGATAAATAATCTCCGATGTACTTCTGTCATCAGGCTTCTGCATTGAAAAGAACACAGAAAAAATAATGATAAGTATTATCGGTATTCCGAGGTAAATCAACAGGTTTCTGATCGTTTTCTTGTTGTCCAATGAATTGTCACTCCTTTATTTTTTTGATTGCGTTTTCGGGACACCCACACAGGGCATACCTCTGTATTTTTCATTATAATCAAGACCGTAGCCGACTATAAACAAATCATCTGTGACAAAGCCCGTATAATCAGGCTTTATCGGGACGACCCTTCTGCCCGGTTTATCAAATAATGTGCATATTCTTATTGAATGAGGAGAAAAACCTCTAAGATATTCGGTTATGTACGAGAGTGTATATCCCGTGTCGAGTATATCCTCAACAACAATGACATCCCTGTTCCGGATATCAGCGGAAATATGATACGTTATATCCACATTGCCCGATGAGCGGGTTTTATCTCCGTAGCTTGAGGCTTTGATAAAATCAACGGTAAAGTCAATATCCAATCTCCGTACAAGGTCTGCAAGAAATATAAAGCTCCCCTTCAGCACACCTATGATAACAGGATGCTTTCCCTCATAATCACGGTTTATCCGGAAAGCTATTTCATCCGCTGCCCGGGATATTTCTTCCTCATTGAAAAGAATTTCCTCTATATCCTCATACATAACTCAAAGTCCTTTCCGAAAAGTCAAAATCATCCGGCTGTATCATGAGCACCCTCTCCGAACCTGTCTTTACGGCACAGCGCTCCGATGCTCCTATCCCCTCTATCCAGAGAACCTCGCTTCCGTCAGCAAGGACAAGAATTTCATCCCGCTTATCTCTCGGTATCTTAAGCTCACTAAAAAGTCTTTTCAGCGATTTGGTTATATTTCTTTTCGGAAGCCTGAAAGTATCTCCGCTTTTTCTGAACCGAAATATTTCCGACATAGTTATTGTATCATAATCAAGGCAATAATTAAATAAAAATTTGTTATTTTTCCGACACTTGTTAAATTCATCTATATTTAATACCGAAAGTTTGAATTTTTTATTGTTAATTACAATCATACTCTGACCGGTATAAGGAACCTCTTCCCACAAAATATCATCCGACTTTTTTATTATTCTCAGAAATCCCTGATTTGAAACTGCATAAATTTTACTTTTTATTTCCACGGCTCCCGAACTCCCGCATATTTTTCTTATAAGACTTATATGTTTTTCTTCGGGTATAATATCAAATTTCTTTGTCAGTATTGCTATAATTTCCGCAAATACGGCATCGTCACTATCGTAAAGCACTTTAGCTTTATACCCTTTATCTGTATATGCAATATCAAGTATTCTCTTCGCCACTGTGTAAAGGTAATCTGCATTACACTTCATTCTTTGCGTAAGTTTTATAATATTTTCCTCAAATGACGGATTTATTTCCTTTAATACAGGCACAACATCAAGCCGCAGCTTATTTCTTGTATATTCCCTTGTCAGATTGCTGCTGTCGGTTATATACTTATACCCATGCTCACTGCAATATTCCTCAATCTCGGATCTCGTTACCTCAATAAGCGGTCGTATTATATTCCCTCTGACCGGAGGAATACCGCATAATCCTCTTATTCCGCAGCCTCTTGTCATATTGAAAAGCACCGTTTCCGCATTGTCCGAGGCAGTATGTGCCGTCGCTGTTTTTCCGTTAAATTCCTCTGCTGTTTTTTCAAAAAACGCATATCGGATATCACGTCCGCATTTTTCGGTACTCTCCTTAAGCTCCTTTGCTCTTTCGGCTACATCTGCTCTGAGAAGTCTGAATTCAACTGAATTATCCTCACAGAGCTTTCTAACAAAAGCCTCATCCCTGTCCGACTCCTCACCTCTTAGCATATGATTGACATGACAGGCTATAATATTCAGATTAAGCTTTTTTCTTAATGAAAGTAAAAAATAAAACAATGCACAGGAATCGGCACCGCCGGATAAGCCTATTATCACAGTATCACCGGGACTGAGCATATTATATTTTTCAACCGTTTTTAATGTTTTATTCTCCACGACTAAGCTCCTGTGATGTGAAACGCATGAATTCTCCCTGCCAATGCAGCGGCACGGAACGTGTTTCACCATGTCGGTTTTTTGCCACAATACACTGACCGCTGTTCAAATCGGCATTATCCGCATTTGCACCGCTTGCTTTCGTACTCTGGTAATATCCCTCTCTGTACAGAAAAAGAACAATATCCGCATCCTGCTCTATAGAACCCGAATCACGCAAATCCGACAGCTGCGGCTCATGCTCCGTACGCTTTTCACTTGCACGTGAAAGCTGAGAAAGTGTTATTACAGGTACATTAAATTCCTTTGCCATAATCTTCAGACTTCTGGTTATTTCCGAAATTTCCTGAACACGGTTGTCAATTCGCCTCGGTGACGACATAAGCTGGAGATAATCAATTATTATCAGGTCTATTCCACCCTTCAGGCGTCTGATTTTCGCCTTTATCGCCGGTACTGTTATATCTGATGTATCGTCAAGATATATATTGGTTTTACTCAGTATATCCCCCGCTTCTATAAGTCGTGTCCATTCGTCGTTGTCAAGCTTTCCTGTGCGGAATTTTGTTCCGGACACAAGTCCTTCCGTGGACAGCAGACGTGAGGCAAGCTGTTCTTTCGGCATTTCAAGCGAGAAAAATGCAACTCTTTTTTTTGCTTTTATTGCAACATGACGTGCTATATTCAGTGCAAAGCTCGTTTTACCCATACCGGGACGTGCGGCAAGCAGAATAAGATCCGAACGGTTAAGTCCGGTTATTGTATTATCAAGCGCCGAAATTCCAGTCGGTAAGCCTCTGAATTCCTCATTATCCGGTGAGTTAAGATTATCAAGATTTACAAATGTCCTGTATATTACTGTGTCGATACGTTCAAGACCGTCTACACTTTTATCATCACGAATATCAAGTATTCTTTGCTCTGCGGATTCAATAATGCTCATTGCATCATCATTATCCGGAGATACCGCATCCTCTATTATTTCACGGGAGGAAATTATGAGATTCCTCAGCAGATACTTTTCCTTTACTATGTCGCAGTAATCCTTTATTCTTGATGTGGATGGCACAATTTCCGCAAGCTGTACAAGATAGCTTTTCAGTGTTCCCTCATCAATATTTTTACTTCCCTGCAGTTTTTCGTATATTGTAATGAAATCAACGGATTTTCCCAATGTAAACAATTCAAGCATTGTTGTGTAAATCATTTTATGATTTGACAGATAAAAATAATCTGCCGACGGTATCATTGCCATTATTTCATTCAGTGTATCCGAATCAAGCAGAACCGAACCCAATATTGCCTGTTCAGCTTCTGTACTGTACGGTAAATTAAAACCGTCCATAGACACTACAGGCAGCCTTTCATCACTCATTATATCACCCGCTCCCCTATATCAGAAAACTGTCGCCGCCTCAGGCGGCGAAAATTTTAAGAAAAGATAACTAAACGGCTTCTTTTTACTGCTCAGGCTCTGTAACCATAATCTTAAGCTTTGCGGAAATACCTGTATAAAGCTTTACCTCACAGCTATAAGTACCAAAGGTCTTTATATCACTTTCAAGGACTACTTTTCTCTTGTCAATATCAATACCGAATTTTTTTCCAAGCTCAGCGGCTATCTCCTTGCTCGTCACCGAACCGAAAAGCTTGCCGCCCTTTCCCGCTTTTCCTATTATTGTCAATGTCTGATTGTTGAGCTTAGCGGCATTACTTTCGGCCTTCGCCTTTTCCTGCTCAATCCTATACTGCTTGGACTGTTCGGCATTCTTCATCTCATTGATTGCTTTAGCATCAGCCTCAATCGCAAGCTTATGCGGCAACAGATAATTCCTTCCGTATCCGTCCGATACATTTACAAGCTCACCTTTTTTTCCGGACCCCTTTACATCCTGCAACAAAATTACTTTCATCGTCTGCCTTCCTTTCCTGTTTTCTTTATTGCACAGGCACAAAAGACATATCTCATGCCTTATTGATTTGTGCCTCGGCTTTTTTGTTTATTTCAAGCTCATTTAATATAGAAAGAAGTCTTTCTCTTGCTTCCGCTATACTTATGTTATCAATCTGGCAGGCAGCCATTGTCTGATGTCCGCCTCCTCCGAGAGCCTCCATAATTACCTGAACATTAAGATCTCCCAGTGATCTTGCGGAAATACTTACCGTCTTGCCCGTCTTATACATTACAAATGATGCCTTTACGTTTTCTATTCCCAGAAGTTCATCAGCCGCCTGAGCCGATACTATGCGTATATCGGGAGTATTGCTGTCAGCACACGCTATAGCACAGTAATTGAATATTTCAGCCTCACTGACAAGCTTATATTTTACCTTATATGTATCAATGGAATTGGAGAAAAGCCTCTTAACTTCAACCGTATCGGCTCCATTGCTTCTGAGAAAGGCTGCTGCTTCAAATGTTCTTACACCGGTACGCAGGACAAAGTTCTTTGTATCAAGCATAATTCCCGAAAGAAGTGCCTCACTCTCAAGTCTGCTCAGAGAATAATCTCCGAGATACTGCACAAGCTCCGCTGTCATTTCACTTGCCGACGATGCATAAGGCTCATGGTAAAATACAAGGGCATTGTCTATATGATTTACCATCATTCTATGGTGATCTATTACAACCACCCTGCCGCAGCGATCATATATCTCCTTAGATTCGAGAAAATTAGGCGAATGTGTATCAACTATGATAAGCAGAGTATGATCGTCTATCAGGTTAAGCACCTCCGCCTCGGATTTGAATATGCTTTCAAAACCCGCCTTTTCAAAGCTTGTTACAAGCGGCTTTGCAAGAGTTTGCTGACGGTCTATGACTATATATGCATTTCTATGAAGACCCTTGACAACAGCACTCCACATTCCAATGCAGGCGCCAACGCTGTCAAGATCTGAATATCTGTGCCCCATTATAACAACATTGCTGCTGTTATTAACATGATTTGTAAGCGTGGCGGCAATTACTCTTGTGCGTACTTTATCACGCTTTTCAATTCCCTTTGACAAGCCTCCGAAAAACTGGTATGATTCGTTCTTTTTTACCGCAACCTGATCTCCGCCTCTTCCGAGTGCCATATCAAGTGCCTGTCTTGACCACAACTCACATTCCTTGACTGTTGCTCCGCCTCTGCCCACACCTACGGAAATGGTGGCATTCATCCTGTCATTTATCTGTATGGAACGTATTTCTTCGAGTATTTTAAATTTTTCATCTATAAACTGCTTCAGATATCTTTCTTCTAACATAAAAAGATATCTTCCCCCGCTTATTTTTTTATAGAAGCCCGTTGTTGTTGATACCCACCGGGAAATGACTTTTTCAACGAGAACGGTTATACGGCTCGCTTCGCCTTCCTCTACTTCACGTTCAAGCTCTTCCTTATTGTCAAATGCGATTATTGCTACAGCAGGACGTGAAAGAAGATATTCATCGGAATTTATTTTATATGTGTTGTCATCAACAAAATATACTACAGAACTCTCCCCTGCCCTGACGGCAAAAACGATAAACCATTTATTATTGACAAAAGTATCGGTTCCGTTATCCTCATACATTGTATCGGGATTTTTATTTGTCAGATAATCCTCTATCATATCACCGAGCGGATTTTTTTCACCGGATACTTTTTTTCTGAAAAGATCATTTACGAGCACTATCTCGTTGTTCCTGCCGATTATCGCCGCCGGAACAGAAAGCTGATTTATTCTTTCCTTTCCCGCACTGCCTAAGCTTGAAGCCGCCTCGGCAATAACATGACATATATATTTCCTCAGCCTGACAATTCCGATAACAACAGCTGCCAGAGCTGCGACCGCAATCGAAGCTTCGGCAATAAATATATATACATTCCACCATATGGAACAAACCGCCATTATTATCATGGCAACCGAAAGTATCAAAAACAGGGGCGTTATATAACTTTGCCTGTTTCCTTTTACTTTTTTCAATTTATACACCTACTTTTTATCCGCTGTATTCATACCTCCATAATGATTGGCAAAATCATAGGACTTCTGCGTGTTTTATCATACAATACCTTTGAAAGCTCGTCTTTTATGGTGTTCTTTATGACGCTCCACTCATGAATACCCTGACGGTCACAGTCATCAAGGGCATTCAGAACCGCTGTTCTTGCATCCTCCATGAGCGGTTCGCTTTCACGGACATATACAAACCCCCTTGATACTATATCGGGACCAGCCGACACCTGTCCTGTTGCACTGTCAAGAGTTACAACAACCACAATCAGTCCGTCCTGTCCGAGATGCTTTCTGTCACGAAGAACTATACTTCCTACATCGCCCACACCAAGACCATCAACAAGTACCTTTCCCGAAGGAACACTCGGAAGCTGCTTCATAGAACTTTTGCTCAGCTCTATTACATTACCTATATCACCTATAAATATGTTTTCCCTCGGAATCCCCATTTCCATTGCAAGGTTAGCGTGCTTTACAAGGTGCTTCTGCTCACCATGGACAGGAATAAAGTATTTCGGCTTTGTAAGACCCTGAATTATCTTAAGCTCCTCCTGACACGCATGACCCGATACATGAACCTCATACATCGACTCCGATGCAATCTTACAGCCGTGCTTCATAAGCTCGTTTACAACCGTACTTACCATTTTTTCATTTCCCGGTATTGGATTGGCGGAAATTATAATATAATCCTCCGGTCCTACCTCAACCTTTCTGTGATCCGAATAAGCCATTCTCGAAAGAGCGGACATCGGCTCACCCTGACTTCCGGTCGTTATCAGCACAATCTGATCTTTTGTATATTGTCCGAGCATATCTATATCAATAACAAGACCGTCCGGTACATCTATATACCCGAGTTCTGATGCTATTGTCATATTATTTATCATACTTCTTCCGGAGAAAGCAACCTTTCTTCCGTATTTCTGCGCAACATCAAGTATCTGACGTATTCTGCCGAGATTTGATGCAAAGGTCGCTATAATGATTCTGCAGTTTTCAGCTTCCTTAAAAAGCATATCGAAGGTATGACCGATTTTCTGCTCGGTTGATGTATAACCGGGACGCTCTGCGTTTGTGGAATCAGCCATAAGTGCAAGCACTCCCTGCTTTCCGAGTTCCGCAAATCTTGAAAGATCTATCATCTCACCTGTTGTGGGTGTGCAGTCGATCTTAAAATCCCCCGTATGAACAATAGTACCCGCACTTGTATGAATTGCAAGTCCTACAGAATCCGGGATTGAATGGTTTACATGAATAAACTCAATCGAAAACTTTCCGAGCTTTATCCTTTGACCTGCCTTTACAACATTAAGCTTTGCTTTGCTCTGAAGATTATGCTCCTTAAGCTTGCTTCCTACAAGTCCGAGCGTAAGTGACGTTCCGAAAACGGGCAGATTCATTTTTTTGAGAAGATACGGCAATGCTCCTATATGATCCTCGTGTCCGTGTGTCAGCACAACACCCCTGATTTTATCCTTATTTCTTTCAAGATATGTAAAATCAGGAATTACAAGATCAACACCGAGCATATCCCCGTCCGGAAACGCCATGCCGCAGTCAAGAAGGAACATATCGTCCTCACATTCAAAAAGTGTTATATTTTTTCCTATTTCGTTAAGACCGCCCAGAAAGGTGATTTTTACGCTTGACTCACCTTTTGAATATTTCATATTCCTTGGTTGATACTCACTTTTTCTTGAATTATAGGTCGGCTGAAAGACCTTTTCACCTTTTTGAGTCTGACGGAGCGGCTTGTTTATCATACCGTTCAATGAAACTTCGTTTCCCCCTATCTGCTGGTCCGAAAGCTTCGGCTTTGTCATTATCCTGTCAAACAAATTGGATCTTTTTTCCGGTATAGGGTTATTCCTGCGTACCTGTCTGTTTCCGGAATAATTCATCTTTGAAACATTTCTTCCCCTTCCGTTCCTTGATGCACTCTTTCTGTTAAATTCCGATACCACTTAATTACCTCCATTATTATTTTTTTCCGTAATACTTATTCAGCTTTTTTGCTTTTAAAAAATTTCCGAACAAAAACCGTTATAGTCTATTTTACTCTTACTCATTAAATCTGTCAATAGTATTTTAACCATACAGGGCACAATTTAATTAAAGAAAGTTAAATTTATCGCATAGCGGTATTGATTGTTATCGGTATTTTGGATATAATTAACATACTACACACATATTTCGGAGGGATTGTTTTGAAAAAAGTTGAATTATTTACAGATGGTGCCTGCAGCGGTAATCCCGGTCCCGGGGGTTGGGGAACAATTCTCAGATATAAGGGACATGAAAAGGAACTTTCCGGCGGCGAGTCCGACACTACAAATAATCGTATGGAGCTTATTGCCGTGATAGAGGGACTAAAGGCACTCAAGGAACCGTGTGAGGTCACTCTTACAAGTGATTCACAGTATGTCTGCAATGGTATAACAAAGGGATGGGCTGAAAAGTGGCAAAAAAACAACTGGATAAAAGCCGATAAGACTATGGCTAAAAACCCCGAATTGTGGGAAGAACTTCTCAGTCTTATAAAAAAGCACAGTGTAAAAATAATATGGGTAAGAGGTCACAACGGTCATCCCGAAAATGAACGCTGCGACAAACTTGCAGTTGCGGCGGCAGAAAAATATAAAAAACATATATGATTTTTTGTGCAATCCTAACAAATTATTGAATGTCGAAAAATATATCATACTAATTTACTATGAATTGACGAAAAACTATTGATTTATTAAAATTTTTGCGGTATTATGTATGTGTTGGGAAAATCAAGCAAAAATAATATTACAATCCTGTTTACTTAATTTCCCGAAATAATATACAGAATCGAGGTCGATTTTTTTGATAAAAAGAGTATATGCCGATAATGCCGCCACAACAAGACTCAGTGAAAGGGCATTTGAGGCAATGAAACCGTATCTTACGGAAATTTACGGCAATCCGTCAAGTCTGTATACAGAAGGTGTTGAGGCAAGAAAGGCAGTTGATAAAGCAAGAGAAGATATCGCACAATGTCTTAATGCTCAACCGAATGAGATTTTCTTTCTTTCGGGCGGAAGTGAGGCTGATAACTGGGCAATAAAGGGGGCCGCCGAGCTTGGTGAAAGAAAGGGCAAGAAACACATAATTTCAAGCAGATTTGAACATCATGCTGTTCTGCATACGCTTGAATATCTTGAAAAGCACGGTTTCGAGGTAACTCTTCTTGATGTACACGAGGACGGTCTTGTACGTCCCGAGGAGCTTGAAGCTGCTATAAGGGAGGACACGGCTCTTATTACCGTTATGTACGCAAATAATGAAATCGGTACTATTCAACCGATAAAGGAGCTTGCTGCTATTGCTAAAAAGCATGGTATAATTTTCCATACAGATGCGGTTCAGGCTGTCGGCACTATTCCGGTTGATGTAAAGGAACTCGGAGTTGATATGCTTTCGCTTTCATCACATAAATTTCACGGTCCTAAGGGTGTAGGTGCTTTATATGTACGCAAAGGCATAAGGCTTCCGAACCTTGTACACGGCGGCGCACAGGAAAGAGGTCTGAGAGCAGGAACGGAAAACCTTGCCGGAGTTGTCGGGATGGCTGAAGCTCTCAAGGAATCCGTTGAGGTAATGGACGAGAGAAACAAACGTCTTGAAAAAATGCGTGACAGACTTATTGATAATCTGCTGAAGATTGACCGTTCAAGAATAAACGGCGACAGAGTACACAGACTTCCCGGAAATGTCAATATGTGTTTTCAAGGTATAGAAGGCGAATCGCTTTTGTTAAGTCTTGATCTGAAAGGTGTTGCAGCATCATCGGGATCTGCCTGTACGTCAGGTTCACTTGATCCAAGCCATGTACTTCTTTCAATCGGTCTGCCGCATGAGGTTGCCCACGGCTCAATCAGACTGACTTTCAGCACGGAAAATACCGAGGAGGATATAGATTATATTCTCGCAGAGCTTCCCCCTATCGTTGACAGGCTTAGGTCTATGTCGCCTTTGTGGGAAAAGATTATCAAGAACGACAAATAATTAATATTATTATAGAAAGGTGATTATCATGGCATACAGTGAAAAGGTTATGGATCATTTTGCAAACCCGAGAAATGTCGGCGAAATGGAGGATGCTGACGGTATCGGCGAGGTAGGCAATCCCAAGTGCGGAGATATTATGAAAATGTACATCAAGGTTGATAATGATGTTATCACCGATGTAAGCTTCAAGACATTCGGCTGCGGTGCCGCTATTGCCACAAGTTCAATGGCAACCGAGCTTGTCAAAGGACATTCGATTGATGATGCACTCAAGCTTACAAACAAGGCTGTCATGGAGGCACTTGACGGACTTCCGCCCGTAAAAGTACATTGTTCCGTACTTGCCGAGCAAGCCATCAAGGCTGCTGTTAGTGACTATTACACCCGCAAAGGAATTGACCCGACCCCCATTGTCGGCGAATTACACGACTGCGAAGAATGCCCCATAGAATAAGCGGCGTGGCGGGGTGCCCCCGCTGTCCGGTTCGCGTTTTCGCTCACTGTGTTCGCTTTGTTTATAGTGAAGGGTTGTCCGTTTCCGCGATAGGTAGTTTGCCTGACGGTGTGCGTAAGAGAATATCGTGAGCGGCTCTGCAAGCCGCTCCGCAACTACAAATGACATACTCATCTCTTGTTCATCGAGTAAATTTATGGTCGAGCTATTGAGCAGCTTACCTGAATAAAATAATTACGAATTGACAGTGCCGGCACGGCACCGCTCCGCAAAATATTTTTGTAAGACAGCCATATACGTCTGCGATAAAAATACAACAAAAAACTATTAGCATAATAACATGGGACTTAACACAGGTTTATTATAACTTTATGTTACAGTCCTTTTTTATTTTCAAAAAATTATGATAACAGACAAAAATTTTTAAAAAGCTATTGACAATTTGATATCAATATGATATCATATATGTATCAAATTGAAAGGAGATTATTATGAATTATAAAATTCGAGTAAATAAAAGTCAATTGCTTTTTATTTTCTCCCTTACGCTTATTCTCGTCACAATAGCAACTTGTGTTTTTAATGCTTTTATAAGTACAGATAATAGCAATAAAGAATACGCGACCAATTACCATGATAAAGAGGACGAATTAATAGAAAAAGTTCAACAAATTAAAGACAAAGATACTTTAGTTTTTGCTCTTTGTACAGATGTACATGGTACTAACTACCCAAATACATATACACCATCCGACAGGACAAGTTTAACCGGTTCAAAAGGTTACAGCAATTATAGACAGCTCGCTGATGTTATTACTAAATTAGCTGAAAAAACAGATGTCGATTTTATCGCTAATCTTGGAGATACCATAGCATCTACTACTGATGAATCAACTAACGATTTTAATCATTATGAAAATAAAAAACGTTTTACAGAGTTTACAAGGCTGATTTCCAATACGTATATTCCTTATTTATATACAATAGGTCATCACGAAATGTTTAAATTCAACAAGGACGGAAATACGAAACAAGAAATAATTGGGACTTCATTAAGACATACAAGATACCTGGACATCGTATATAATACATCAGATGAAGATTGTGCCTACTACTATGTGGATTTTGAAAATCCGGCGTATCCGTCAGTAAGGTATATATCATTAGATTGTTGTACAGATAACAGTGGCGCAAAATATTCTAACAAAGAAATTGAATGGTTAAGAGATGTTGCACTAAATACAAATAAACCTGTTCTTGTTGTAGGTCATATGGGTACAAAAGCAGAAAACTCTATTACTACGCCTGAAAATGGTGAACTTGTATCTGATATCTTAAATAATTTTTCTAAAAATAATGGAACAGTGTTAGCATATATCCACGGTCATGTTCATTGTGATAATATCATCACTCCTCGGGATAGTAATGACAGCTATGTTGACATTTCGACGTTATGCTCTTGGTGTTATAAACCAGGTGATGCAAATCATGCAAATTTAATTGGAAATCCAACAACGGCTGTAAGAAAATACAATACATACAACGAATATGCTATTGATATATATGCCGTCAACTGTAAAACCGGTGTAATAAATATTTTCAGATTTGGAGCCGGCTCTGACCGAAAATATATACCTCAATAGTACGCAAAGTATACAGTAAATTGTTTTAAATTTCAGATTGGCTATTATTAACCGATTTGAATTTATATAATAAAATCATACTCTTAAAATTGGAGGTAAAAATTATGAAAAACGAAAAAAATATGTCGGAAAAAATTTATACCAAAAAAAGACTTGGTATTCCTATGCTGCTGTTGGTATTTGCACTTTGGGGACTCACTATCGCCGGTCTGATTGTATCTATCGCAAATCTTGTAAAAGCCGATGAAAGCGGTGCGGAACCTGAACTCATATATATCATTATGGCAATAGCAAGCTTAGCTATGATAATTGTCGATACCATACTCTGCATAGGTTTTAGACTGGTCAATCCGAATGAAGCAGTTGTACTTACACTTTTCGGTAAATATAAGGGTACTCTCAAAAACGATGGTTTTTACTATGTCAATCCCTTTTGTTCCGCATTTAACCCGGCAGCCTCAACAAAACTAAGACAGAGCGATGATGTTGGACGTGATAAAAACGGCATTGCTCAAAATAATTCTGAAGCAGTTGCAAGTAAGAAAATCTCCCTCAAAATGATGACTCTCAGCAATAACAAACAGAAAATCAACGACTGTCTGGGAAATCCGATCGAAATAAGCATTGCTGTTATATGGAGAGTTGTTGATACCGCCAAAGCCGTTTTCAATGTTGATAACTACAAGGAATTTCTTTCTCTCCAATGTGATGCTGCGCTCAGAGAAATTGTAAGAATTTACCCCTATGACGTTGCCCCAAATGTTGATACAACAGGCGATGGTATAGCAGACGAGGGCAGCCTCAGAGGTTCAAGTGAAATTGTTGCCGGCAGAATTAAGGAAGAAATTCAAAAAAGAGTCGGTGAGGCAGGTCTTGAAATCGTTGAAGCAAGAATTACATATCTTGCATACGCTCCCGAAATCGCTGCGGCAATGCTGCAAAGACAACAGGCTTCGGCTGTAGTAGATGCAAGAAAGCTTATTGTTGACGGTGCTGTGGGTATGGTTGAAATGGCACTCCAAAGCTTGAGTGAAAATAAAATTGTTGACCTTGACGATGAAAGAAAAGCCGCTATGGTTTCAAATCTGCTTGTAGTACTTTGCGGAAATCACGATGCACAGCCTGTTGTAAATTCAGGTTCATTGTATTAAATTATTTATTGGCAGCTCCTATTCATCAGGAGCTGCCAACAGACTTATAGAAAGGATGTGAGGAAAATGAGCGAGAAAAAACAAATTCCGCTCAGACTTAAAAAAGAATTATATGACGCTCTCTCCTCATGGGCGGAGGACGACTTCCGCTCTCTAAACGGTCAGATCGAATATCTACTCACCGAGTGCGTCCGTCAAAGAAAGAAAAACGGCAAATATGTATCCGAACATCTTGATGAACCGCTTGATATTGATATAAAATAGTTCAATTTCCGTGATAATCTGTCGTTTAAATCATATGGACTTTACTTGCAGCCAATACTTAATATTTTGGTATCCTCAAGAAAATTGATATAAAAACTCTATTCATTAACAGGGGTGTAATTTTATGGGCTTTTTATTGGAATTATTATTTGACTTGATCATTGAAGGAAGCGTTGAAAGTATATCATCAAATAAAGTACCTAAAATAATCAGATATATACTCATAGCAGTTCTCTTGGGTATATGTGGATTTTTTGTTATACTGCTTATAGCAGCGACTGTTATTTCCGTCAATGAAGGTAATATACCTCTTGCCTTGTTATTCATTGCAACAGATATACTCATGATAGCCGGAATTATATGGAAATCAAGACAAATTTACATAAAGCATAAGAATGTAAGGTAGTTTCGGAAATACTTTATATACCCACCTTTTGGGGTCTGAGCTATGGATTTTATTACCCGTTAATAACATTAATTGTTGGAGCGATTCTCAGAATAATCGTTAAAAATATGTTATCGGGCAAGATGCCTAAGATTGTCATAAATATACTCTATATTAAGAATGTTTAGGATTTTCTCTATTAATCATATACAACCGGACGTTATTTTTTTCGTCCGGTTTTTTGTTCGTTCTTACTCGATTGGAGCAGACAACATAAATATGCCGTAAATATTAATGGATTTTATAATAATAATATGGTATAATGTTCTATATGAAGATGCGAAATAGAAATATCTGTAAACTTTTGCAGTCTCGGATATTTTTGATTTTGCGTTTTTATGCTTATTATAATATTTAGGAGGTATTCTATGCTGCAAATTAAAAACATTACAAAAAAATATCGTGTGGGCGAGCTTGAACAAACTGCCCTCAATAATCTATCACTTAATCTCAGGGACAATGAATTTATCTCTGTTCTCGGTCCGAGCGGCTCCGGCAAGACTACGCTGCTAAATATTATAGGCGGTCTTGACAGCTATGACAGCGGTGATCTCGTTATTGACGGCATTTCTACAAAAAAGTATAATTCACGGGATTGGGATACATACAGAAATCATACAATAGGCTTTGTTTTCCAGAGCTATAACCTTATCCCCCATCAATCGGTACTTTCCAATGTTGAACTTGCACTTACTATCGGAGGTATCAAAGGTAAGGAAAAAAGAAAAAGAGCCGAAGAAGCTCTTATAGAAGTCGGTCTTGAAGAACATATGCATAAAAAGCCAAACCAACTTTCCGGCGGTCAAATGCAAAGAGTCGCTATCGCAAGAGCGCTTGTAAATGACCCAAAAATCCTGCTTGCCGATGAACCGACAGGCGCACTCGACACCGAAACAGGTATACAGGTTATGGAAATACTGAAAAAGGTTGCGGAAAAACGACTGGTCGTTATGGTAACACATAACCCGGAACTTGCCGATAAGTATTCTACAAGAATAGTTAAACTCCGTGACGGTAAGATCGTTGACGATTCCGATCCGCTTACTATTGATGCCGAAAAAGAAAAAGACAGTAAAAATCCCAATAAAAAACATGGAAAGTCTAAAATGTCTTTCCTTACTTCTTTGTCACTGAGTTTTAATAACCTTAAAACAAAGAAGATGCGTACACTGATAACATCAATAGCCGGTTCAATAGGAATAATAGGAATTGCACTTATACTTGCTCTTTCAAACGGTGTCAACATCTATATTCATCAGCTTCAAAGGGATACAATGGAAAACTATCCCATAACCATAAATGCCTTGGAATACGTATATGATGACAGTGTTACCGATTATGAGGAAACCGACAGCTATACCGAATCCGATAATTCTCAAAATTATGACGACAAAATATTTTCCGTCATAAACGAATCAAACGAGGATATATCCTATCAGCCTACTATCAAGAAAAATGATCTTTCATCTTTCAAGGAATTTCTCGAAAAACCGGAAAATCATCTTAATGAATATATAGGAACAGGTTCGGTCATTCTTGAATATGATACAAGGTTTTTTGCATACACGAGCAATACAGAGGGAAAAATAGTAAACACTTCAAATGTAATTTCTCCTAACGGCGAATATTACGGAGTAAACGGATATACGGCAAGCTCCTTTATGGAATTACCACGGGGTATGGATTCAACAATAAGCAAAAAAACAACAAACAGTTATGAGCTTATTTATGGGGACTGGCCAGAAAATGCGGACGAATGTGTTATAATAACAGACAAAAGCGGCTGCATTGACGGCAGAACTCTTTGCCAATTAGGTTATATTTCTACTTCGGATTATGTTAAAATGGTAAATAATAATTCTCTTGCAGATAACGGTTCGCTCGGTACTGTTTCCTACGAGGATATATG
>CANPXK010000010.1 GCA_947585965.1 uncultured Clostridia bacterium | reverse complement strand
ATGCTCAGAATTTCAAAATCTGTTTCAAGAAAGGCTAAAAAATCACAGTGTTATATTCTATATGATATGATAAAGTGCGGAATAAAATACCAGGCGGGGTATTATGATTATCAGGAATTTGAATTTTATAAGATAAGCGAGGATAAAAGAAAGACTTTTCTTACAAGAGGAAAGAATAACGAGATAATCAAAAAATATAACGACAGAAAGTATTTTGATGTTTTTAATGATAAGATTAAGTTCAATAAGCTTTTTTCGGAATATCTCGGTCGTGACTGGATTAATCTCAAGACATCCTCTCTTGATGATTTTATCAGGTTTCTCGAAAAAAATCCGATAATTATTGCAAAGCCGATTGACGGCGAGGGCGGAAACGGGATTGAAAAATACACCATGTCGGAAAACAACCCGGCGGAGGAAATCTATAGATCCCTAATATCCAAAAAACAGCTTCTTGTTGAAGCATTTGTACGACAGCATAGGGATATGGATATACTTTATGCGGGTTCCGTAAATACCATTCGTATGTTTACATTCTGTAAGGATGGCAGGGGACATTTCCTTCAGGCAATACTCAAAATAGGAAACGGCGGTGTTATTGATAACTTTTCAAGCGGGGGAATGTATACCTTTGTAGAGGATGACGGTACTGTTGAAGTTCCTGCCATTGATAAGAACGATGTTATCTATGAAAGACACCCGATAACGAATACGGGAATTGTCGGATTCAGTGTTCCGATGTTTGATCAGGCTGTCAGACTTGTAGAAAAAGCCGCGCAAACTGTGCCGGAGATAGGGTATGTCGGATGGGATGTTGCAATAGGCGAAAACGGACCTGTCATTATTGAGGGAAACTGTTTTCCGGGAGTATTTCAGAAAAAGGCAAGCTTTACAAAGAATGGTACGGGAATTTTGCCTAAATATTCGCGGTATATGGATATCTGATCGGCTTTTGCTGTGAAATATCGGAAGAGAAAATGTATCAGTGGGAGTAAAGTTCCCTGTAAGACAGCCTTTTGCTGTTTTCTTACAAGGGTACTTTACTTTTTTTAATAAATGTGTTAATATACTTCTGTAATACTATGACAAAAAATTAACAAATAGAAATTAAAATATCAGGTCGGTGAATATTCTGATGCATAGAAATAAAAACATATCCGCTCCCGTGATAAAGCGTTTGCCGAGATATTACCGCTTTCTCGGGGAACTTCGTGATAAAGGAGTTATCCGTATATCCTCAAGGGAGCTTTCGGATAAAATGGGCTTTACAGCTTCGCAGATAAGACAGGATCTCAACTGTTTCGGCGGCTTCGGTCAGCAGGGCTATGGGTATCCTGTGGAAAGTCTGTATAAAGAAATAGGTCATATACTCGGTCTTGACCATACCTATAATGCAATATTGATAGGGGCGGGTAATCTCGGAAAGGCTGTAGCGATGCATATGTCCTTTGAAAAAAGAGGATTCAGGCTTACGGCAATATTTGACAACGACCCCGAAAAAGTCGGGACGGTAATACGTGATATAAGTGTATCGGATCTTGACAGCCTTGAGCAATTCTGCTTGGAAAATAAAACAGATGCGGCGATTTTTTGTGTCCCGAAAGGAGCCGCACATGAAATAGCCGACAGACTCTACAGAGCGGGTGTGAAAAACTTCTGGAATTTCAGTCATTATGATCTTTCAGTACATTATGATGATATAATAGTTGAAAATGTGCATCTTAATGACAGTCTTATGATATTGTGCTATAAGATTTCCGATGCAAATTATTTTCCCGATGATACATCAGCGTGATTAATTAAAGAATTATGAAGAAAAAAATTATTATACCGCAAATTAAGGAGATCGGTTCTCCGAAGAGAGGTTTTAAGTATTATACAGAAAATATTGTACATACAACTATATTCTGTTTGTGTGCATTGTTTATAGGTATTGTAATCGGTGCTTTTGACGCTGCCTTTATGAACGTGCTTTCATTAGTAACAGGTGTCAGAGAGCAATACCCATTTTATTTTATCCCGTTTTTAAGCTTTGCCGGATTATTGATATACTTTTTGTTTGACCGTTTCAGCAGGGAAAAATCAGGCATAATATCCCTTGATTTTGATGGTGAACGGGATGAAAAAGCAAAAACAAAGCTCAGATTGATTCCTATGGTTATTTTCGGAACATGGCTTACCCACCTTTGCGGTGGAAGTGTGGGAACGGAAAATGCCGCAATACAAACAGGCGGAACGCTCGGAAGTCTTATATCCCGGAAATTATCCCTGAAAGATAGTGCTAAAATACTCACTGTAACAGGTCTGGCCGCCGCATTCGGAGGGCTTTTCGGTACGCCTGCCGCAGCGATTTTTTTTGCCGCAGAGGTGTTCTCACCCGGGTATATTGAGGTAACGTTCCTGCTGCCGGCAATGATATCGGCATATACCTCGGATTGGGTTTCGCGGATGATAGGGATTGAAAAAATTAAATCCGGACTTGGTCTGAGCATTGATATAAGTGTAGATTTTGTTATAATACTGTGTGTATCGGCAATAGTTTTCGGAATAGCTGGTGGATTATTTGCATTTCTGCTGAAAAACATAAAAAAGCTTCTGTCTGCAATTATTCCGAATCCGTATCTTAAAATATTTCTGACAGGTTTTTTGGTGAGTTCAATTTCCCTGTATATATTCAACGGAAGATACAGCGGATCGGGTATGAATATAATTTATGATTCCCTCGGCGGAGGTAATGTTGGTTTCCATGACTTTATTCTTATATTCATTTTTACGATCCTGACGCTTTCGGCAGGTTATCAGGGAGGAGTATTTATCCCTCTTTTCGCCATAGGAGCATCGCTTGGCGCCGTTATAGCAATGCTTTTTAATATGCCTGTTGTTTTGTTTGCAGCTCTTGGCTATGCCGCCGTGTTCGGAGCGGCGACAAATACACTTCTTGCACCGATATTTCTCGGTGTGGAGATATTCGGTTATGAGTATATGCCGTATTTTTTTGTTGTATGTGTAATTGCATATATTTTCAACGGAAACTGCAGCATATATACAAACAGAAAAAATCGGATTGTTATGCCTCACCTTTTAATGATAAAGAAGTAATAATTATCCCTCATGCCTGCATATTTTTATGTAAAGACATGGAGGGATAATTTTTATGGAAAACATGATTATACCCGCAATATGTGCGGCTGTAATGCTGACGCTTATTATAATACATCTGATAATGCACTCAAAGCACCCCATAAGATCGTCATTATTATCACTTTTACCCGGAATAGCGGCTCTGCTTTGTGTAAATCTGATATCGGGATATACAAATGTAACTATACCCGTAAGTCCGCTTTCACTTTCCGTTTCCGCGGTTCTCGGAATCCCCGGAGTAACGTGTTTGTTAATTATCCAAAGAATTTTGTGAAATCAGTGTGTCGCTGCTTGACACGGCAGGGCAGAATATGGTATAGTAGAGGGGAAGTTAATATTTCAATATGCGGTGCTAATGGTGTGCATTTTGCGGTATTTGTGCTTGATGACAGGTAAGGTACTGCTGTGTGTTTGTACTTGATGTTACTGAACCAAGTCGGACATGACGGCGGCTGCACACCGATAGGTAATTGGGAAGCCGGTGAAAATCCGGGACAACCGTCATTACTGTGATTGGTCTTGTGCCATAAGTCAGAATACTCCCGCATTTGAGGTTATGCAAGCTTGGACGATGAAGAAGTGCAGCCGATTTTTTATGCAGCGGTGTTGATTGTGCTTCTTTTCGGTATAGTTTTGCTTTGCTGTGTAAAAATCTGTTGTGCTTTCTTTGTATCCTTGCAGAGAAGGCTTTTTTTATGGTGATATTATGGAAAAAACGGACAAACGAACTTATGCTTTGAATATTCTCCGACAGAAATACAGCGAGCTTGGCAGACTGCCCAAACGCAGTGATTTTGATGGGAATACGGTATGCTTTATAAAACAAAAGCTTGGTCCGTGGCCGAGGGCACTCGAAGCGGCGGGACTTAAGGAGCCGCCGAAAATATCGGCTAAAGAAAAGAGCAGAAGAAAAAGAGAAAGAAGCCGTAAGAACAGAAAGCTTTATAAAAAATCTTTATCCGTGAATTCCGACAGTACCGACAATAAAAAAATGCCTGCTGATAAAAATATGGAGGGATAAAAATGAAAACAAGAACAAAAATTTTGTCATGCACAACAGCAGCCGCAGTTTTATGTGCGGTACTGCCCTTTGCGGTTTTCGCGGAAAACGAAAGCGCCAGGGTGAGGGTGGTTGTTGAAAACAACACCTATAAGGAGTCTGACGGAGCAAAATGGGAAGGGACGCTTATTGATGAATGGGTTGAACTGAAACCCGGTTCGACCGCAGAAAGCGTTATTTCAGAGGTAATGCGGAGCAGCGGATACGCCGACCCGATAGAATCGGGGGCATACGGCAGCTATATATCGAGTGTAAACGGACTTGCTTCTGGTGACGGCTCGGAGCTTGAAGGAAGTGCGTACCCCGGCTGGCTTGTCGGATATAATGACTGGTACGGAAATGACGGTTTATCAACGCTTAATATATCAGACGGTGATGAGCTTTTCGTAACGTATTCGCTCAATATGGGAGTGGATATTGGAAGTAATTATAATAACACAAGCACAAGCCTTAAATCACTGACAATAGAGAATGCGGAGCTTTCCGCTGAATTTTCTTCCGATATAACCGCTTATACGGTTACACTCAACGAAGGAGCGGAAAGCATTAAGCTTACTCCTGCGGCGGAAAATAAATACTACAGATACAGAATATATAAAAACGAATATACACCCGAGCAGGATAATGACTATAAGAGGTCGCAGTATATTCCCGTTTCGGACGGAGATACCGTTTACATAGGTGTAGGAAACAGCAATTGGCAGTACCTTGGGGATAATGTAGGGGAGACCGTTTATGAGCTGAAAATCAATGCTGCGGCGGAGCAGTCCTCAAGGGAGGAGAGCATTACCGAGCCTTCCGAAAGCCAAAAGGATCTTACGGATATAAATAAGATAATTGAGGAAACAACATCGGGTATAAAATTAAATGAGCAGATTTCCGAAGTAGGAAACGAATGGGAAATATTTGCGCTTGCACGCCTCGGCGCTATTGATGAAACTACCAAAACCGATTATGCTGAAAAGCTCGCCGCATACCTTGCAGGTACAGAGCTAAGCAGAGTGACCGATATTGATAAATATACCATAACACTGACTTCACTCGGCTATGATATGACGAATTTCGAGGGTGTGAATTATATATCTTCATTATCCGATTATAATTTCTGCACAAAACAGGGAATAAACGGAGCGGTATATACACTTCTTGCACTTGATACGATAAAATACGAAATTCCTGCGGCAGAGGAAGGCACTGAACAGAACACACGAGAAAAGCTTATTGAATTCATACTTTCTAAGCAGCTTGATGACGGCGGCTGGGCATTTTTCGGAAATAATTATGAGCCTGATATGACAGGAATGGTTTTGCAGTCGCTCGCTCCATATTATAACGAAAATGAAAATGTCAGGACAGCGGCGGATAAGGCAATATTACTCCTCTCAGAAAAGGAAAATGAGGACGGTACATATACATCCTACGGTGCTCCCGGGTGCGAAAACAATGCTCAGATAGTCTGCGCTCTTTGTGCTCTCGGAATTGATCCCGATACCGATCCGAGATTTGTAAAGAGCGGCGGAAGTGTGCTTGACGGTCTGTGTTCATTCTATTTAAGCGGAGAGGGTGCTTTCTCACACACTCCCGGAGGAATGGCTAACGGTATGTCAACGGATCAGGCATTTTACGCACTATGTGCCTACAATCGTTTTGTAAACGGTCAGACAGGGCTTTATGATATGACCGATATAAGTGAGGATCATGAAAACTCCGGGAGCAGTGAAGTATCGGATGACAGTGAAGTTTCCAAGGACGGCGAGGTATCGGATGACAGCGAAGTTTCCGAGGATAGTGAGGTATCGGATGACAGTGAAGTTTCCGAGGATAGTGAGGTATCGGATGACACTTCCGGTAATCCGATAATCGGCGGGCAATCCGACATTGATAACGAACAAAGCGGAGGAAACGGAGATAATCAGCAGTCGGAGAATATATCGGGAAATGATAATACATCTCCTGTACCGACAGGAGACAGCGGAATAATATATCCTGTTCTTGTTTTGCTTATGATATCTGCATTTATTATTGTATTTGTATACAGGAAATCAAATTCCGACAGATAAATAATGTACAGCAGGCATTGTAACGTGCCTGCTGTTTATGATATGCTTAATATTCGGAAGTGATATAAAAATGAGAGATTTTTTGAATAAAAATAAAAAAGGTATTACCTTCGGCATAGTGACGGTAATAGTTCTTACAGCGGCATTTTTCATCGGAGGTAATAACAACAAAAATGATATACCTACATCCCCCGAAAAGGAAGTATTACAGGTATCAACGGTAGATAATGAAAATAATACCGCTTTGAACAATTTCGAGGAAAATACGGAAAGCCATGCTCAATCTGCGGCTGAAAGTATTGTGTCGGAAAATAAAACCAAAGAAAAATCAAAGAACGAATCCGGTATTATAAGCAGCAAATCCGAAAAAACAGATAAGAGTGAGTCTGCGGACAGAAATTCGGATACATCGTCGGCGGAGTCACCCACCCGGGGTGAAACCCCGAATACGGTCAATAATGGGGAAGGAAAAAATCCGATACATAATGCCTCACAAAATAATGGTAATAAGTCACCATATAACAAACCTCAAACGGGTATCAATACTCCTGCAACCGACAAAACACTGAATGAGGAAAACAAAGTACATGATAAAACTGAAACAGAAATTTTTAATAAAGAAAACACAGTAACAAATAAATCGAAAAACGAGGATCCGAAAAAAGAAAACACAGCAACGAATAAATCGGAAACCGAGGTCGATGAGCAGAAAAGCTCACAATCCGAAAAATCACAGTCAGAAATTTCAAAGTCTGTTTCCCATGAACAGGAAAGCAGTGAGGACGATAGTAATTACTGCACGTTCTATATAAATTGTACAACTGCCTTGAACAGTAATGAACTAAACGATAAAAAACGTAAGCTTCTGCCGTCGGACGGATTTATAATCAAAGAAGCAGAGGTAAGCTTTGACGAGGGCGAATCAGCCTTTGATGTGCTGAAAAGAGTATGCAGGAATAACAATATTATCCTTGAATTTTCAATTACACCAATGACCAATGCGGCATACATAGAGGGAATCAATAATTTGTATGAATTTGACTGCGGCAGTCTTTCGGGGTGGACATACAGTGTAAACGGTACATTTCCGAATGTAGGCTGCTCCGAATATAAATTATCGGATGGAGATAAAGTTGAATTTCTTTATACCTGTAACCTAGGTGCGGATGTCGGAAATTATTATCGGGGGGAATAGAATGAATATCGGATTTATGAAATATCACCCCCTGACACAGTTTATTTTCTTTTTATCCGTTCTGCTTGTAACAATGCTGATAATGCACCCTGTTTTTCTTGCAATCTCACTTGCGGCAGGCAGTGCATATATTTTATATTCGGGAGGAGTAAGGGCATTTCTGAAAAACCTCGTAATGATGTTTTTTATATCATTGACGATAATAATTATAAATTCACTTGTAAGTCACGGAGGAATAACGATAATTACATATCTGCCCGACGGAAACGCCCTCACGCTTGAATCAGTCATTTTCGGCTTTGCGGCGGCACTGCTTATGTCGGGTATCCTCAGTTGGTTTTATTCGCTAAATAAAATACTTACCTCCGACAGAATAATATATCTTTTCGGACGGTTTTCCCCAAAGCTTGCGCTGCTTATTTCAATGACGCTTAACTTTATTTCAAAATTTAAGAATCAGTTAAAATCGGTACGTGCCGCACAATATTCTGTCGGCAGGGATATGAAAAACGGCAAACCCATAACAAGAATAAAAAACGGAATAAGAATTTTTTCAGCTATGATACAGTGGTCGCTTGAAAATTCGGTGGATACTGCCGACTCAATGAAAAGCCGTGGTTACGGTCTGAAAAAACGCACCTGCTTTACTCTTTTTCGCATGACCTCAAAGGATATTGTAATGCTTGCAATAACTCTTTTTTCGGATATATGCGTCATAATTGCTTTTGTGACAAAAATACTTGATTATTCATATTATCCTTATTTTGAAATATCCGGAGTAAGTACAGCAAATATTGCGGTATATGCCGTATTTGCTTTGTCATGCCTGCTGCCGCTTATTATTGATATATCGGAGGACAGAAAATGGAAATATATTCAGTCGAAAATTTAAGCTTTGCATATCCCAACGAAAAAGAAAATGCACTGCAAAATATTTCCTTTACCGTTTCCGAAGGTGAATTTATTACGGTATGCGGTCTTTCGGGCAGCGGAAAAAGTACACTTTTACGCTGTCTTAAAACAGCAATTGCACCATACGGAAAAAAAGAGGGAAATGTAAAATATAAGGGAAAGCCGCTCGAGCAGACGGACGAGCTTATACAGGCAGGAGAAATAGGTTTTGTTATGCAGTCGCCTGATAATCAGGGAATAACGGACAGTGTATGGAGCGAGCTTGCTTTCGGTCTTGAAAGCATGGGACTTGACAATGCCGAAATACACAGAAGAACGGCGGAAACAGCTGTATTTTTCGGAATAAATGATTGGTACAATGAAAAAATAAGCGAGCTTTCGGGAGGACAAAAGCAGATACTTAACCTTGCATCTGTCATGACAATGAATCCGTCCGTGCTGGTACTTGACGAACCTGTTTCACAGCTTGATCCTATAGGTGCTGACAGATTTATGAAGCTTCTGAGAAAAATAAACGAAGAATTCGGTACTACCGTGATAATGAGTGAGCATAATCTCGAAAGGGTATATGGAATAAGCAACAGAATTATAGTAATGTCCGAGGGTAAAGTTATATCCGATACAAAACCCGGAAAAACCGCAGATGTTTTGTATCGCTGCAAAAACGAAATGTTTTCCGCTCTTCCGATAAGTACGCAGATATATTCCATAGCCGAAAGAAAATGCGGAAATCCCCCCCTTACTATAGGTGAGGGCAGGGTATGGCTGAGAGAATATACGGAGCATATGGACACTGACGAGATAATACATAAAAAATACGAAAGGGATAAAAAGGAAGTACCGATAATTGAACTTAAGAATGTATGGTACAGATATGAAAAAGGGCTTCCCGATATACTCAAAGGTCTTTCACTTAAGGCGTACAGGGGGGAGATTTTTTCGATACTCGGCGGAAACGGAGCAGGAAAAACAACACTGCTTTCCACTATGGCAGGTGTGGTGCGACCGTATGAGGGAAAAATATTGCTTAACGGAACCGACAGAAAAAAGAAAAATAAGGATATTCCGAAAATGGCACTCCTTCCCCAGAATCCGCAGACACTTTTTGTAAGGGATACAGTTGAGGAGGATTTGTATGAAATTTTGGATAATCCCCAAAATAATACGGGCTTTGTTGAAGAGATAATAAGTCTGTGCGGACTTAAGAATCTGATGCACCGCCACCCCTATGACCTTTCGGGCGGAGAGTGTCAAAGGGCGGCGATTGCAAAGCTTCTGCTGACACGCCCCGATATACTTCTGCTTGATGAGCCTTTAAAGGGACTTGATATAAAATCCGGGAACGAGGTGGGGGAAATTTTAAGGGAATTGGCACAAACAGGTGTATGTATAATAATCGTGAGCCATGACCCGGAGTTCAGTGCGGAATATTCCGACAGATGTGCATTATTTTTTGACGGAGAGCTTACAGGCACAGATGAGCCGCATATATTTTTCTCCGAAAATACATTTTATACCACAGCCGCAAGGAAAATGTCAAGGGATATAATAGATAATGCGGTGACAAAGGCGGATATATTATATGCTCTCGGATTGCCTCAGGATAGGGGAAAGGGAAAAATCAATAAGGATAATATAAGCAGTCTTTATCATATGCATAATAACCCTGATAATACCACTGAAACACATAAGAAAATATCACCGCTTGCTGTTTCGCAGCTTTGTACGGTAATATTATTCATTATTTCCGTATTTGCCGTATTAAATCCTTTTAAGTGGAGCATAGCCGCCGATAATTCGGTTGTATGCTATGCTGCAATGCTGATATCCGCGCTTTGCATAATATTATTTGCAGTGATTATCAACAAAAAAGAGGAAAGTATAGAAATTCAGCGAATACGTCATAAGAACAGGGGAATTATCCTGCCGTTGATCATAATGCTTACAGCCGTACCGCTTACTATTTTCATAGGTATGTATTTTTTCAACGATTCAAAATATCTTTTCATTTCGCTTTTGATAATACTTGAATGTATTGCCATGTTTTTCGGTGTTTTTGAAAACAGGCATATAAAAACAAGAGAACAGGTACTTATAGCCGTTATGTGCGCCTTGGCTGTGTTGTCAAGAACCGTATTCTATATGCTTCCGCAATTCAAGCCGATGATGGCAATAGTTATAATAACAGGAACGGCACTCGGAGCCGAATCGGGATTTCTTGTTGGTGCAGTATCCGTATTTATTTCCGATATAATTTTCGGACAGGGCCCCTGGACTCCGTGGCAGATGTTTTCAATGGGTGCGGCAGGCTTTCTTGCAGGTATTTTATTCGGCAGGAAAATTATACCAAGAAACAGACTTTCACTTTCGGTATACGGATTTCTTGCGGCAATTCTTATATACGGCGGCATAATGAATCCCGCGTCAATGCTTATGGCACATATGGAGCCGACAGCGGAAAACTTAGCGGCATTTTATCTCAGCGGTTTACCATTTGATATAGTACACGCAATTTCCGTATCATTATTTTTATACATAACGGCAAAGCCTTTTCTCAAAAAGCTTGAAAGGGTTAAGCTGAAATACGGACTGATAGTACACCGGAGCTGTCAATCCTTAAAATAATACAGGTATCAGGGAGATTTTTTATAGAATTTTCCCTGATACCTTTTCTGTTTCAAGTCAATTATTATTGCCCTGTGCTTTAGCTGCACCTACAGAACACATGGTATTTGGGATCATATTATTGCTTACCCCCTTGAAAGAAACCGCATTAAATGATAGAATATTTTTGGGCAAAATAAAAGAATAATGCCGGATTATTTCATAATAAGTAAAACGGAGGAATCGACTATGATATTTTTGGAATATCCTAAATGCACAACCTGCAAAAAGGCAAAAAAATGGCTTGATGAGCATAATGTTAAATATGATGACCGCCATATAAAGGAGCAGAACCCAAGCTTTGAGGAATTATCGTCATGGATGGAAAACAGCGGAATACCGATAAGAAAGTTGTTCAATACAAGCGGGATATTGTACCGTGAAATGCAGCTTAAAGATAAGCTGCCGACAATGACGGATGAGGAAATGCTTAAGCTTCTTTCGACAGACGGAATGCTTGTAAAAAGACCTCTTATTATAGACGAAAAAGTTATTCTTGTCGGCTTTAAAGAAAATGAATGGGAAGATAAGCTTCTGAATAAATAATAATGGAGAACGGATATGAAGGATTATTTACCCGTAAGTCGTGAGGATATGGAAAAACGCGGGTGGGATCAGGTTGATTTTGCATATGTGATAGGAGATGCGTATGTGGATCACCCGTCCTTCGGGCCTGCAATAATAAGCCGTATCCTTGAAAGCGAGGGCTACAGAGTAGGAATAATAGCCCAGCCTGACTGGAAGGACGAAAACAGCATAAATATATTCGGTGAGCCGAGACTCGGATTTCTTGTAAGTGCGGGAAATATGGATTCAATGGTAAATCATTATTCCGTATCGAAAAAACGCCGTTCAAGGGATTATTTTACCCCCGGCGGAGTTATGGGAAAAAGACCCGACCACGCAACCGTTGTTTACGGCAACCTTATCCGCAGAACCTATAAGAATAAGCCGATAATAATAGGGGGGATAGAGGCAAGTCTGAGGAGGCTTGCACATTATGATTACTGGGACGACTGTTTGAAGCGTTCCGTTTTGCTTGATTCACAGGCGGATTTACTTTCCTACGGAATGGGAGAAAAATCAATAGTTGAAATAGCCGATTCCCTTAACAGCGGTATACCTGTTGATGAGATCACATTTGTAAGAGGTACTGTTTTTAAAACAAAGAGACTTGATAATCTGTATGATTATATAACACTGCCGGGCTATGATGAGCTTTGCGCTGATAAGCTGAATTATGCCAAAAGCTTTGGAATACAATACAGAAATACTGATGCATTTTCGGGAAAATGCCTTGTCGAACCGTATAATAATAACCTCTATGTCGTACAGAATCCGATGTCATATCCGCTTACTGAGGAGGAAATGGACAGGGTATATTCTCTGCCGTATATGCGTAATTATCACCCCTCGTATGAATCACTCGGCGGCGTCGATGCCATAAAGGAAGTTAAATTCAGCCTTATAAGCAACAGGGGATGCTACGGCGGCTGCAATTTCTGTGCGCTGACATTTCATCAGGGAAGAATAATTCAGGCAAGAAGCCATGAATCTATAATAAAGGAAGCGGAAATAATAATAAATGACCCTGATTTCAAGGGTTATATCCATGATGTCGGAGGACCAACGGCAAATTTCAGAAAGCCTGCCTGCAAAAAGCAGCTTACCAAAGGTGTATGTCCAGACCGTCAATGCCTTTTCCCGAAGCTGTGCCCTAATTTACAGGTGGATCATTCCGATTATCTTGAGCTTTTGCGAAAGCTAAGAGCGCTGCCGGGGGTAAAAAAGGTATTTATTCGTTCGGGAATACGCTTTGATTATATAATGGCTGACCCTGATGAAACATTTTTAAGAGAAATGTGTGAGTATCATATCAGCGGACAGTTAAAGGTTGCCCCCGAGCATATTTCAGATACCGTATTAAGAACCCTCGGAAAGCCTGAAAACAGCGTGTACAGAGCATTCTGCAAAAAATATGCTGCAATAAACAGAAAGCTCGGGAAGCCGCAGTATCTTGTTCCTTATCTTATGTCCTCGCATCCCGGCTCGACACTGAAGGAAGCAGTAGAGCTTGCCGAATATCTCAGGGATAATAATTTAAATCCCGAGCAGGTGCAGGATTTTTACCCGACGCCCTCTACAATTTCCACCTGTATGTATTATACCGGTGTTGACCCGCGCACAATGCAGCCTGTATATGTTGAAAAAAATCCGCACGGAAAGGCTATGCAGAGAGCACTTATACAGTATAAGAACCCTAAAAACTATGAGCTTGTCCATGAGGCACTTACTATGGCTCACAGAACCGATCTCATAGGCTTTGATAAAAAATGTCTGATAAGACCGAAAAATACCAAGGATATCCAAAGAAAAAAACAGGGAACAAATACGGCACGTCAGACAAAGAAGACTGCTGCCGAAAAAAAGTACGGAATTTCATTTGAAAAATATGACAGCATACAAAAAGCAGAAGCTCTCCGTAAGAAAAACGGACGGAAAAACGGACACAGAAACTGATTTTGTATAATTCATTTCGTAATTATTATCAATTTGTAAATTCGATGAAGCGCATATCGAAATTTATTGATTTTTGTCGAAAGATATGATAGTATATTGTCAGTACGATATATCGTCCTACTAACGGAGGTGCTAAGATATGCTTGGAGTCTGGATAACTGTAATTGTGGCAGCTTGCATAATTGAAGCGGCAACACAGCTTCAGCTCGTTTCAATATGGGCTGCATTCGGCGGTGTGGCTTCGCTTGTATGTGAGGTATGCGGGGCAGACAGTACGACACAGATAATATTGTTTTTTGCCGTTACCTTTGCCGCACTCATCATTACAAGACCACTTATACGCAAGCTTACGAAAAATCTCCCCGAAACAAAGCTTAATGCCGATATGAATATCGGCAGAACGGGCAAGGTTACGAAGATAGTTGATGAATCAACGGGCTTATTCAGAGTAAGCGTTGAGGGTGCGGACTGGTCTGCCGTAACAACGGATAAAAATGTGCCCGAGATAGGCTCATTTGTTCGTGTCGAGCGAATAGAGGGAGTAAAGCTGATAGTATCACCAGTTTGATTTGTGATTTGGATGTTCTGAATCTGAGGAGGTAATTTATTATGGATCCCGCTGTGATTGCACTTATTGTGATTGGAATTATTTTGTTGTTGGTAATAATAAGGAATATAAGTATCGTTCCGCAGTCGAATGCGTATATAATTGAGCGTTTCGGTACTTTCTATAAAATATGGGGAAACGGTATCCACATGAAGATACCGGCAATGGACAGGATTGCAAAGAAAATCTCTTTGAAGGAACAGGTTGTTGATTTCGAGCCTCAGTCTGTTATTACAAGGGATAACGTGTCAATGAAAATAGATACTGTTGTGTATTATCAGGTAACCGATCCCAAGCTTTATACCTATGGTGTAGAAAGTCCGATAATGGCTATTGAAACGCTTTGTGCAACGACTTTGCGTAATATTATCGGTGAGCTTGAGCTTGATCATACACTTACTTCAAGGGATGATATCAACTCAAGGATACGTCAGATACTTGACGAGGCAACTGACCCGTGGGGTATCAAGGTTAAGCGTGTAGAGCTTAAGAATATACTTCCGCCGCATGAAATTCAAGTTGCGATGGAAAAGCAGATGAAGGCTGAGCGTGAACGTCGTGCAAGGATACTTGATGCTGAAGGTGAAAAGACCAGTCAGATTCTTGTTGCGGAAGGTCATAAAGAGGCGGCAATACTTCGTGCCGATGCCATAAAGGAAACTAAGATACGTGAGGCACAGGGTGAAGCTGAGGCTATACTTGCAGTGCAGAAGGCGTATGCGGACAGCTTGAGAATGTTGAACGAGGCTGCTCCCACGGACAGAGTAATTGCACTGAAAAGTCTTGAGACCTTTGCAAAGGTTGCGGACGGCAGGGCAACGAAGATTATTGTACCGTCGGAGATACAGTCAATGGCAGGTCTTGCGGCATCTCTTAAAGAGATCGTTGTTGACGGAGATATAGATAGATCCGCCCGGTCGGAGGCACCCGGTGTTATCAGTGGGGAACAGCCGTCTGCACCACAGCCTGTCACACCTGAACAGGCAAGGGAAGCACTCAGGGAAAAAGCAAGAGCAGCACTTGAAAAGAATGCTCCGAGAGCATAGTGAGATATGGGTATTCCCACTTTCCCGCTTGCTTTGAATTTTATATAAAGTCGGGTTGTAAACCGATGTCTTAATAAAGCAGATATGGAGTCGCTCTATTACAGGGCGACTCCTTTTAAATGTCACGATATCCCGAACTCTCTGAAAAGCTGCATATTTCTGATTATTATGTCCGATTTCCACCAATTTGCGGAAATTTCAAATTCCCTGTAATCATTGTGCCACTTCCATACAACAGGATATGAACCGTCGTTAAGCTGAGAGTCGTATATCATTTCGGCCTCACGTTTACAAAGGTCATTGTTTATACTTTTGAAAATACGGTTGTTTTTAAAGAAGAAAAATGACGGAGTGCAAACGTAATCTGTCGTCCACCTTTCCGTGTCACTGCAAATAATGTTATTTACTCGGCTTATGACGGATTCTCTTAAGTTTTTTAAATCGAAAACGTTAAATCCCTCGATTTCCTCACAATATCCGAGCAAATCAGAAAAACATCTGACGGTATGAGGTTCGTCAGTCGGATTTTGCAGAAAACTCCTGACCGCCTTTTCGGCAATGCTGCCTGCCTTTTGGTAAATACTGCTGTTCTTATCGGCAAAGCGCAAAGCGAAACCTGCAAGGCTTACCGTAGGGTTATCCGATGGAATACCCTCAGAATCATCACACTCCCACCATACCGCATGGGGATAATCGTTATTGCCGGCGACAGTATTGTACCACTTGCCGCCCGAAAAATCCTTTCCGCTGTCAAGATAGTTCAGAAGTCCCTTCATAACGGGATGTTCCGTATTGGTGAAGCCTATTTCACGAAGTATCATTGCTGCCGCCCATGCTCCGATAGGGTTTGAATTTACATTCCAATTATCGGGTTCAATTGCATATGCAAAACCGCCGTCATCATTTTGGTAGAAAGATAAGGCATAAAGCACATCATCAATACTTCCGTTTTCAAAATGGAAACGAAAACGTGCAAGATCAAGAGGGCGTGCATTTCTGTAAACAAAGGCTTTTGCCTTTTCAAAGCTATTCATTTTAATTCTCCTCATAAATTGATAAGGATATTATAACAGCCCGGAATTTGTATGTCAAGTAAAAACCATATGAAAAAATGGCTTTGTATCAGTACTTACTCCACGGTTTTGCAATGTATGATATCGGTTCGATTAAGTTTGAATATAGCCTTGCTTTTTTCATAAATATAAGCTAAAATATATAAGGAATATTTTTTCCAAATTGAAAGAGGAGAGAAGTTAATTATGTCTGAACAGAAAAAGGTTGCTGTCATAATGGGCAGCGACAGCGATTTCCCGACAGTATCGGGTGCAATCAAAACGCTTGACGCATACGGAGTACCATTTGAGGTGCATATCATGTCCGCACACCGCACACCCGAGGAGGCAGCCGAGTTTTCGGCAAATGCACGCAAAAACGGTTTCGGTGTAATAATTGCGGCGGCCGGAAAGGCTGCACATCTTGCAGGGGTTCTTGCGGCTCACACAACTCTGCCGGTTATAGGAATACCGATAAAATCATCGACCTTTGACGGACTTGATGCTTTGCTTGCAACAGTACAGATGCCGAAGGGAATACCCGTGGCGACGGTTGCGGTTGACGGTGCGGATAATGCGGCAATACTTGCTGTTCAGATGCTTGCACTTTCAGATGAAAAACTTGCTGAGAAACTCTCGGCAGAAAAAGTTAATATGAAAAACGGAGTTGCAAAAAAGGACGAAGATATTCAGAAGAAGGTAAGTGAGCTTATCAATAAATAAGGAGAATTTTTATGTCTGAACTACACGATGAATGTGGTGTTTTCGGAATTTATAATAATGACGGGGACATGAATATTGTCGAGGAAACGTATCTTGCAATGTATACCCTTCAGCACAGAGGGCAGGTCGGTGCAGGTATTGCGGTAAACAATAACGGCAATATGATATATCATAAGGATTTCGGAATGATACCCGAAGCCCTTCCCGAAGCTGAGGTCAATCGTCTCGGAAACGGAAATATTGCCCTCGGTCATGTAAAGTACTCATCGGGTGAAGCAGTCGATCACCAGAACCTTGCCCCCCTCGTTATGAGATATATCAAGGGACAGCTTGCACTCTGCATGAACGGTGCGCTTACGAATTATCAGGTACTCAGAGATGACCTCAATCAGGGTGCGGCAATATTCCAGTCAAACGGTGATACGGAGATTGTTGCATATCTGACAGCGCGGGCAAGGCTGAATGCGGGAACCATAGAGGAAGCGGTACAAAAGGCGGTTGCTCAGCTAAACGGCGCATATGCAATAGTAATGATGTCGCCGAGCAAGCTTATAGGTGTGCGTGACCCACTCGGAGTGCGGCCGCTTTGTTTCGGTAAGCTCGGCGGAAGCTATGTTATAACGTCTGAATCATGCGTATTTGAAAGCATGGGCGGAGAATTTATAAGAGATGTAGAGCCGGGTGAAATGATTGTTATCGACGAAGACGGCTTTCACAGCTATAAGGGTAAGAAAGCGGACAAAACGGCATTGTGCCTTTTTGAATATGTATATTTTTCCCGACCTGACAGCGTAGTTGACGGCGTATCCGTGGCAATGGCAAGACAAAGAGCAGGTATGCTTCTTGCAAAGCAGCATCCGGTCGATGCGGATATAGTTTTCGGTGTACCCGATTGCGGTATAGAATCTGCAATAGGCTATTCTATGGAATCAGGAATAAGATATTCAACAGGTCTTGTGAAAAATAAATATATAGGCAGAGCATTCAATAACAGAAAAAACAATTCCGAATATCTTATGCGTATAAAGTTAAATGCACTTAAATATAATATAGCCGGAAAAAGAGTAATTGTAATAGATGACTCAATGCTAAAGGGCATTACAAGCAAGCATATTGTGGAACTTTTAAGACAGGCGGGAGCGAAAGAGGTACATATGAGGATTGCCTCCCCCCTTTTCAAAAACCCGTGTTACCTTACGAGCGATACTACTCCGAAGGAGGATCTTATCGCGGCAAAGAAAAGCGTTGAAGAAATATGCGAATATATCGGAGCGGACAGTCTCGGATTTTTGTCAGCCGAAAGCCTTCCGAAAATTGCAGAGGGCTGTAAGCTCGGTTTCTGTGACGCCTGTTTCACGGGAAATTATCCTGTTGATGTATCGAATACATCAAGAGTTGATAAATACTCTCAGAAGATAAAATAAAAAATACGGCTGGGCCGTTTTGGAGGTATAATAATGAAAAGCTTCAGTGACAGCTATAAGGCAGCGGGTGTTGATGTAACAGCCGGTTATAAGTCGGTAGAGCTTATGAAGGAATATGTTGCAAGAACAATGACAAAGGGAGTTCTTTCCGGCATAGGCGGTTTCGGCGGTTTGTTTGAAATTGACACGACAGGTATAGATCATCCCGTGCTTGTATCGGGTACGGACGGTGTAGGAACAAAACTGAAAATAGCAATGCTTCTTGATAAGCATGATACGATAGGTATAGACTGCGTTGCAATGTGTGTAAACGATATAATCTGCTGCGGTGCAAAGCCACAGTTTTTCCTTGATTACATAGCAATAGGAAAGAACTATCCCGAAAAGGTTGCAAAAATAGTATCCGGTGTAGCAGAGGGTTGTGTGCAGAGCGGCTGTGCGCTTGTTGGCGGAGAAACAGCCGAGCACCCCGGAATGATGCCCGAGGACGAATACGACCTTGCTGGATTTTCGGTAGGTGTTGTAGATAAGGCGAAAATACTCGATCCGTCAACACAGAAGCCCGGAGATGTCATGATAGGAATAAAATCAAGCGGTGTACACTCAAACGGATTTTCACTTATACGAAAAGTATTTGATATAAATGAGAAAAATGTAGGAAAATACTACGATGCACTTGGTTCAACACTCGGGGAAACACTTCTTACACCGACAAGGATATATGTCAAGGCAATTCTTTCACTTCTTGACAGCGTTAAGGTCAAGTCAATTTCACATATTACAGGCGGAGGATTTTATGAGAATATTCCCCGTTCACTTCCGAGCGGTATCTCAGCCAAAATTCAGCGTAAGAATGTACAGGTACTTCCGATATTTGACCTTATCGCAAAGACGGGAAATATTCCCGAGCGTGATATGTTCAATACATTCAATATGGGCGTCGGTATGACGGTTGTTGTTGATTCTGCGGAGGCAGACAAGGCTGTTGAGGTACTCAAGGCAGCAGGGGAGGATGCATATATCCTCGGAGAGCTTGTTGAAAGCGAGGAGGGTGTAATAATTGAATAATACCGATGCCGTTGGTATATATTTCAGCGGTACGGGAAATACAAAATACTGCTTGGAAAGGTTTATGGCTGCGTGTAAATTCAGCGAAGATATTTATTCCATAGAAATGCCGGAGTCGGTAGAGCAGATAAAAAGGCACAAGTTTATTGTTTTTGCATATCCGGTTTATTACAGCAATCTCCCGAAAATAGTCCGTGACTACATTACGGCAAATAAGGAGATTTTCAGAAATAAGGAAATCTATATAATTTCCACAATGGGATTATTCAGCGGTGACGGTACAGGCTGTTCGGCACGTCTTTTCAAAAAATACGGTGCAAATATAAAGGGCGGGCTTCATATAAAGATGCCCGATTGTATCGGAGATGTAAAAGCACTTAAAAAGTCACTCGAACAAAACAGGGAAATTGTTAAGGCGGCAGAATTAAAAATTTCGGAAGCAGCGGAAAAACTGCTGCAAGGTAAACCTGATAAAGAGGGATTGGGAATTTTTTATCATATTGCCGGACTTTTCGGGCAGAGATTATATTTTCCGAATAAAACAAAAAATTATACCGATAAACTTAAAATAGATCATTCAAAATGTATAGGGTGCGGTAAGTGTGTTAAGATTTGCCCGATGTACAATATTGACATACTGAATGATAAAGCTGTACCAAAGGGTAAATGTACTATGTGTTACCGCTGTATAAACAGTTGTCCGAGGCAGGCTTTAACATTGATTGGTAAAGAAGTTATTGAACAGCCGTTGATTGAAAAATATTTGTAGTATCGGTATAATTACAGAAAGGAATCGGCTTATGAAAAATATAGTTGTGCTTGTATCGGGCGGCGGAACAAATTTACAGGCACTTATAGATGCAGAAAAAAGCGGAATTATCACAAACGGTAAAATCACCTGCGTTATTTCCTCAAAGCCCGATGTATATGCACTTGAAAGAGCAAAAAACAACGGTATAAAAACTCGTGTGCTTGCAAGAAAGGATTATGGGGATATCGCTTCATACAGCAGGGCAATGCTTGACGCTCTGAACGAGGAGAAGGCTGATCTGGTCGTATATGCCGGATTTATGACAATACTTGATGAGCAGATTGTAAGGGCATATCCAAATAAGATGATGAATGTACACCCTGCGCTTATTCCGTCATTTTGCGGAAAGGGCTACTACGGACTGCGAGTACATGAGGAGGCACTGAAAAAAGGTGTTAAGCTGACGGGTGCAACCGTTCATTTTGTGACGGAAGTATGTGACGGCGGTCCTATCATTCTTCAAAAGGCAGTTGAAGTTAAAGACGATGATACGCCCGAAGTATTACAAAAAAGAGTAATGGAGCAGGCGGAATGGAAGATACTTCCGCAGGCGGTATCTCTGTTTTGCGACGACAGACTTGAAGTGAAAGATAATAGAGTGTATATAAAATAATAAAATTACGAAAGGATTATTGATATGACAGATTTGGTAAAAGAAATTTCTTCGACAACATATCCCGGCAGGGGTATAATTATCGGAAAAAGTGCAGACGGTAAAAAGGCTGTGATAGGCTATTTCATAATGGGCAGAAGTGAAAACAGCCGTAACCGTGTCTTTGTGTCTGAGGGTAAGGATCTTAAAACTCAGGCTTTCGACCCGGCAAAGCTCGTTGACCCGTCACTCGTTATCTATGCCCCCGTTCGCACACTTGAAAATGCAGCAATAGTAACAAACGGAGATCAGACTGACACAGTAAAAGATTTTATCCTTGAGGGAAAAACCTTTGAGGAGGCTCTCCGCACCCGCACTTTTGAACCCGATCCGCCGAATTTCACCCCCCGTATTTCCGGTATTGTCGAGCTTGCGGACGGTGACTTTTCCTATAAGCTGTCAATACTGAAAAGCAACGAGGGCAGAGAACAGTCGGCATTACGCTTTTTCTATGAATATCCTCAGCCGACAGCAGGAGAAGGACATTTTATCCATACATATAAATGTGACGGAAATCCTATTCCTTCATTCGAGGGCGAACCTACGCTTATAAATATTGACGGCGATATAGACAAATTTACCAATGACGTATGGAACGCTCTTAACGAGGATAATAAGGTATCTCTTTATACAAGATTTATAGATATTACAACAGGCGAATATACGGATAGAATTGTAAATAAAAACAAATAATAATAAAAAAGGGGATAGTACAATGGCAAACGAAATTGAACTGAAATACGGCTGTAACCCTAATCAGAAGCCGTCAAGGATTTATATGCAGGACGGCTCTGAACTTCCTGTTACCGTGCTTAACGGTAAACCGGGTTATATAAATTTTCTTGATGCATTCAATAGCTGGCAGCTTGTTTGTGAGCTTAAGGCTGCAACAGGTCTTCCGGCTGCGGCTTCATTCAAGCACGTAAGTCCTGCCGGCGCGGCAGTTGCTACAGAGCTTTCGGATACATTAAAGAAAATCTATTTTGTCGATGATTTAGAGCTTTCTCCGATTGCAAGCGCATATGCAAAAGCAAGAGGTGCGGACAGAATGTCATCATATGGAGATTGGGCGGCACTTTCCGATACCTGCGACAAACAGACTGCACTTCTCCTGAAAAGAGAGGTTTCAGACGGAATTATTGCTCCCGATTATACAGATGAGGCACTTGAAATACTCAAATCAAAGCGTAAAGGAACATACAATATTGTTAAGATAGATCCTTCATATGTTCCGGCAGAAATTGAGAATAAACAGGTCTATGGAATTAATTTTGAACAGGGAAGAAATAATCTTAAAATAGATGAGGATATGCTCAAAAATATAGTGACAGAAAATAAGGAGCTTACAGAAGAGGCTAAGCGTGACCTTATAATATCCCTTATTACGCTTAAATATACACAGTCAAATTCCGTCTGCTATGCAAAGGACGGACAGGCAATAGGCGTCGGTGCAGGACAGCAGTCAAGAATACACTGTACACGTCTTGCAGGAAATAAGGCTGATATATGGTATCTTCGTCAGTGTCCGAAGGTTCTTGCACTTCCTTTCAGAGATGACATACGCAGACCTGATCGTGATAATACAATAGATGTATATATTTCGGATGATTATGAGGATGTACTTGCCGATGGAGTATGGGAGCAGTTCTTTACAACAAAGCCCGAGCCGCTTACACGTGAGGAGAAAAAGCAGTGGCTTTCAACATTCAGCGGAGTTTCTCTGGGTTCTGATGCATTTTTCCCGTTCGGGGATAATATCGAAAGGGCAAAGAGAAGCGGTGTTCAATATATAGCACAGCCGGGTGGATCTATACGTGATGATAACGTAATTGATACCTGCAACAAATACGGAATGACGATGGCATTCACAGGCATACGTCTTTTCCACCATTAATGGAGGTGTCATATGAAAATATTAGTAGTAGGAAGCGGCGGAAGAGAGCATACGATAATCCGCAAGCTTAAGGATAGCCCGAAGGTTGACAAAATATATGCCGCACCCGGCAACGGAGGAATTTCCCGTGATGCCGAATGTGTTGATATAGGAGCAATGGATAAGGAAGGCATTGCAAAATTTGCCAAGGAAAATGCGGTCGATATAGTTTTTGTAGCACCCGATGATCCGCTTGCGGACGGTATGGTAGATACATTGACAGAAAACGGCATACGTGCTTTCGGTCCGTGTGCAAATGCGGCTATAATAGAAAGCAGTAAGGTATTTTCCAAGAATCTTATGAAAAAGTATAATATACCCACGGCGGAGTATGAGGTTTTTGACGACCCGGCAAAGGCTATGGAATATATTGAAGAAAAGGGAAAATACCCCGTTGTTGTAAAGGCGGACGGACTGGCACTCGGAAAGGGAGTTATCATAGCTCAGAACCATGACGAGGCAGGAGCGGCACTTAAAGAAATAATGGAGGATAAGAAATTCGGCAAATCGGGTAATAATGTTGTTGTAGAGGAATTTCTCACAGGACCTGAGGTTTCCGTGCTTGCATTTACCGATGGAAAGACACTCATACCTATGGTATCTTCAAAGGATCACAAGAGAGCCTACGACAATGACGAGGGTCTTAATACAGGCGGAATGGGTACGATAAGTCCGAATCCGTATTATACGGATGAGATTGCTGAAATTTGCAGAAAGACCATATTTGAGCCGACGGTTGCCGCAATGAACAGTGAGAACCGTTCATTCAAGGGCTGTCTGTATTTCGGACTTATGATAACGCCTGACGGCCCGAAGGTTATCGAATATAATGCACGTTTCGGTGACCCCGAAGCGCAGGTTGTACTTCCAAGGCTCAGAACCGATTTGGTTGATATTATTGAAGCAGTCATAGACGGCAGACTTGATGAGATTAACATTGAATGGTCTGATGAAGCGACTGCCTGTGTTGTTATGGCGTCGGGAGGATATCCGCTTGCATATAAAAAGGGCATTGAGATAAGCGGTCTTGACGACAACGGACAGATAGACGGAGCGGTTGTATACCATGCGGGAACAAAATACGAAAACGGAAAATTTTACACAAACGGCGGACGTGTACTCGGAGTAACCGCAAGCGGAAAGACACTTGACGAGGCATTGAAAAAAGCATATACAGCAGTAGAAAAAATATCTTTTGACAGTGCACATTATCGCCATGACATAGGAAAAATAAAATAAATATACTTATACAGAGCCGGCAGTACCTATATACAGTACTGCCAGCCTTTTTTTATTAAAATTAATTTTTTGTATATGCTGTTATTTTATGAACATATTAGTTATATAAAAAAACAAAATATAAAATTGTTTCTATAAATTAGCATATATATTTTTGGCTCAATCTCCAATAATAAATAAGGGAGTTGAGGAATATGAAAAAATATATAATACTGTTTTTAAGTACAATACTATGTATTACGGGAATTTTTACATTCGGAAGAATGACAGCGGATGCATTGGAGGTTTCTGTCTACATCGTAAAGCTTTCAAGTGCTGATAATACGGTGACGGCTTCGGGAAAGCTTGCATATAATACGGAAAATAATATAATGAGTGATAATTATTTCATAATCAATAGGATATATGTAAACGGGGGCGATACTGTAAAAAAGGGCGACCCCCTTATGACTGTGCTTGAGCCTGTGAGCAGTGATATGATACCATATTCATATTCTGAAATAGATACATTAATTTCTATGCTTTCAAAAACGGATATCTCGGAAGAAATACTAAGCAAAATAAAAAAATACTGTAAGGAGAGAACAATATGTGCGAAAACTGCAGGTGTTGTTTCAAATATTGCCCACAGCGAAAATGAGATTGTCAAAAAAAATACATCGCTCATGAAGATTTCCGATTCAGACACACTTGTTGTCCCCGTAAATATAAATGAGGCGTATATAGAAAAGATAAAAACAGGTCAGAAAGCGACAATAAAATTTACGGCACTCCCGAATAAAAAATTCAGCGGCAAGGTGTCATCAATATCAAAGGAGGCAAAACAAACCACAGGACTTACATCTAAAGAAACATCGGTAGAGGTAAGAATCAGGCTTGATGAAACAGACAAAAAACTGAGAATAGGCTACAGTGCAGAATGTACGATAACCACGTCAACAGATAAGAATAAGATTATACTTCCTTACGAATATGTACGTTCGGACGAAAAGGGGGATTATGTATTTATTGCAAGAGGAAATCAGGCAATAAAAAAATATATAAAAACGGGTACTGAATATAAAAAAGGAATAGAAGTAAAATCAGGTATTAAGGTGGGGGACAAAATAATAAAGGAGCTCAGCGATATAAATGACGGGCAAAGAATAATAATATCGGCAGGTGAGGGAAGTGCTTGAAATAATATGGAAATCACTCAGGGGCTTTTTGAAAAATAAGGGAAGGACCTTCCTCACTCTTTTGGGAATATCCGTAGGTGTTGCGGCAGTTATAATCACAATGAGTATAAGCAATCTGGGTAAGCAGGCGCTCGGCGAGGAGATAGACAGCCTCGGAATGGGAGGTCTTTCCATAAGTCTTAACGATAATAATGCACCGCTTACGGTTTCAGAACTTAACGAAATAGAGGAGATATCCTCCGTTAAATCCGCAATGCCGTTGGTTTTTGAAACATCGACAGTATATTTTCACAATCAGACACTTCCGGTATGTCTTTTCGGTATAGACCGCAACGCTGAAAGTGCCATATCCCTGAAGCTTTTGTACGGAAGATTTTTTAATATAGGTGATATTGCATCGTACTCAAAAGTATGCATGGTTGACAGCAAATTTGCAGAAACAAATTACGGAACGGAAAATATAACAGGGAAAACAATAACTATAAACAATGGCGGAAATACAGACAAATACGAGATTGTGGGAATACTTAAGACGGGAAGCGGACTTATTCAGAATGTTATGGGTAGTGTTATACCCGATTTTGTATATATACCCTATAGCACAATGCAGAAAAATATGTCAAGCAATAATTTTACGCAGATTGTAATAAAAACAGGCGATGATGAAAGCTATGAGGCACTGAGTGAAGAGGTAGTGCAGAAAATTGAAAGAGGCAATAATTACAAAAATGCGTATAACGTAAATAACCTTGCAAAACAAAAGGACACACTTGACGGCATAATAGATATTTTTTCTTTGGTATTATCTGCAATAGGAGCGGTTTCTCTTGTTGTTGCGGGTATGAATATAATGAATGTAATGCTTGTATCCGTGAAGGAGAGAACAAGGGAAATAGGAATAAAAAAGGCGATAGGTGCAAAAAACAGTATGATAGCGGCGGAATTTCTTGCGGAATCGGCGGTGATAAGTCTGTTCGGCGGGTTATTCGGGATAATACTCGGTAATGCGGTAATTTATATAGGCGGTGCAATATCAGGATTGACAATAGTGCCGCAGGTTGATATAATCGTAATAATGCTTATATTTTCCGCAGCAATCGGTGCGTTATTCGGAATATATCCGTCACTCAAGGCGTCAAAGCTCAGACCCGTAGATGCACTGAGATACTATTGAAAGCAAGGAGCCGTATTATGGAAAAATATATAGATTTTCCGAATTTACCGGAGTCTGAAGTGACAGAGGTCATAATGTCGGGTGACAGACTATTTATATGCGAACTGATGAATAATTATCATATAAATATATTGTTGCCATGTCCTTTGAAAAATATAGACGGTTCAGAGAAATATCATGCGGATATGGCGGTTTGTCATCTCGGCGGAAATAAATTTGTTATGGATGAAAATAACAGGGAGCTTATAAACGGTTTTGTTTCTCTTGGGGCAGATGTTTCGGTAAGCGGCGGTATAGATGCAAAAAATCCTAAACTTAATGTATGCTTTCTGAAAGACAGGGTAATATGCAATAAAGATAAAGCAGACAGGAAAATATTGGATTTTTGCTTGAAAAAAAATATAGGAATACTTCATACAAAACAAAGCTATTCTGCCTGTTCAACCGCCGTGGTCAACGAAAATGCCGTGATAACGGCAGATAACTCAATATATGGAGTATGTATAAAAAACGGAATAGATGTATTGAAGATAAATGAGGGTTATATAAGGCTCGACGGTTACGATTACGGATTTATAGGAGGGTGCTGCGGACTTATTGACAAAGATCTTTTGGTATTCAGCGGAGATATAACAAGACACCCCGACTGCGAAAATATCAAAGCCTTTACAAAAAACTACGGAGTCGATATTGCTTCTCTCGGGAAAAGTGAGTTGTATGACATCGGAGGGATATTACCTATAAAGGAAAAAATTTCTGTATAACTGCGTATTTTTCGATTATTCGTAAAATACGCAGTTTATTACTGTAATCATTTTCCTGCTATGGAACATATTTTTATGATAAAACCACTGTACAAATGAAAAACAATGTTGTATAATTGTTCATGCGGGCGAAGATGATAAATACTTAATGCCTGACATAGCATTGATTATATGAGCGGAGCGGTTGTGCGGTATGGGGTGATAAATATAATCTAAATTTGTTTTATAATAATGAAGAATGTTTAATTATAGGGACGTTTTAGTTTGAAAATAGATTAAATTTATCTAACCTAAAATGAAAAAATTAAAAATTTTTGTATAAAAGGATGATAAAATCCTTGTAATTATTCTTTTTTTGCTGTATAATGGTAGTGGTTTCAGTAGAAATTAATAAATATTGGGAGGTATATCCTATGGCAGAAAATTCCCTGACTTTTAAGGGGACAAAGGCTCAGGAAGAAAAACTTCTTGAAGTAATCGAAAAAAATAAAGAAGTTCCGGGAGCACTTTTGCCTGTACTACATGAGGCACAGGAGATATACGGTTATCTTCCGATCGAGGTTCAGCAGATGGTAGCTGACGGACTCGGAGTATCGCTCAGTGAAGTATACGGCGTTGCAACATTTTATTCCCGTTTCAGCCTTACCCCGAAGGGCAAACACAGAATCAGCGTCTGTCTTGGCACAGCTTGTTATGTAAAGGGTGCCGATAAGATACTTGCTGAGGTAGAAAACAAGCTTGGTATAAAGAGCGGTGAATGTACACCTGACGGTCTGTTCTCAATTGATTCATGCCGTTGTGTAGGTGCTTGCGGTCTTGCACCGGTAATGATGATCGATGAGGAAGTTTACGGTAAACTTACCCCTAAAGAGGTTGGAAAAATTATTGACAAATATATCGCTGAGGAAGGGGGCAAGCAGTAATGACGATTGAAGAACTTAATCAGATAAAAAAAGAGAATGAAGATCTTGTAATGGTCAGAAAACTCGTTAAGGAAAAAGGCGAGGAGCTGGCTAAGCATACACAGTATCGTAAGCAGGTACTTGTCTGCGGCGGTACGGGTTGTACGTCATCAGGAAGTAAGAAAGTGCTTGAGGCACTGGAAAAATCGCTTAAAGAAAACGGACTTGAGGACGAGATCCTTGTTGTGAGAACAGGCTGCTTCGGTCTTTGCTCGCTCGGCCCGATTATGATCGTATATCCCGAGGGTGCTTTCTATGCACAGTCAACACCTGAACACGTGGAAAGAATTGTTAAGGAGCATCTCAAAGAGGGTAATGTTGTTAAGGAATTTCTTTATCAGGAAACAGTCCATACAGACGGCTCTATAATTTCTCTTTCGGAAACAAACTTCTATAAGAAGCAGATGAGAATTGCTCTTAGAAACTGCGGTGTTATTGATCCGGAGAATATAAAAGAATATATTGCTGTTGATGGTTATCAGGCACTCTATAAAGCACTTACATCAATGACTCCCGATGATGTTATAAATGAAGTTCTCAACTCAGGACTCAGAGGAAGAGGCGGCGGCGGATTCCCGACAGGTAAAAAGTGGATGTTCGCAAAAGCTTCACAGGGGGATATCAAGTATGTATGCTGTAATGCGGACGAAGGCGACCCGGGTGCATTTATGGATCGTTCAATACTTGAAGGTGATCCTCAGTGCGTAATCGAGGCTATGACACTCGCCGGCTATGCAATAGGAGCACATCATGGATTTGTATATGTTCGTGCAGAATATCCGATAGCTGTTCAAAGACTCAGTATAGCTATTGAGCAGGCAAGAGAATACGGATTCCTCGGAAAAAATATATTCGGAACAGGCTTTGATTTCGATATAGAAATTCGTCTTGGTGCGGGTGCATTTGTATGCGGTGAGGAAACAGCACTTATGACGTCTATTGAAGGTAATAGAGGAGAGCCTCATCCCCGTCCTCCGTTCCCGGCAGTAAAAGGTCTGTTTGAGAAGCCGACAGTTCTTAACAATGTTGAAACATACGCAAATATAGCACAGATCATATATAAGGGAAGCGATTGGTATTCATCGATCGGTACAGAAACCAGCAGAGGTACAAAGGTATTTGCACTCGGCGGTAAAATCACAAACGTAGGTCTTGTTGAAATACCGATGGGTACGACTCTGCGTGAAATTATTGAGGAGATCGGCGGAGGTATTCCGAACGGAAAGAAATTCAAGGCTGCACAGACAGGCGGTCCTTCCGGAGGATGTATTCCTGCTGAGCATATAGATACACCGATCGACTATGACAGCCTCCTTGCTATCGGCTCAATGATGGGTTCGGGCGGTATGATTATACTTGACGAGGATACCTGTATGGTGGATATCGCTAAGTTCTATCTTGAATTTACCGTTGATGAGAGCTGCGGTAAGTGTACACCGTGCCGTGTAGGTACAAGAAAACTTCTTCAGTATCTCGATAAGATAACAAAGGGTAACGGTGAAATGGAAGATATCGACAGAATTGAAGAACTTGCAACCCATATGCAGAAATCTTCACTCTGTGCACTCGGTCAGACTGCACCTAACCCGATTCTTTCAACGATGCACTTTTTCAAGGATGAGTATATTGCTCATATTAAGGATAAGTCATGTCCGGCGGGAGTATGTAAATCTCTTATCAAATACGAGATCGTTCCCGAAAAATGTAAGGGTTGTACTCTTTGTGCAAGAAATTGTCCGGTTAAGGCTATTTCCGGTACAGTTAAACAGCCACATGTTATTGATTCGACAAAATGTATTAAGTGCGGCGTCTGCATGAGTAATTGTAAATTCGGCGCTATCGTAACCAAATAAGGAGGGGATAATTCATGGAAACAGTACATCTGAAAATAAATAATATCCCTGTTGAAGTACCAAAGGGTTATACAATTCTGCAGGCTGCTAAGCAGGCAAATATTGAAATACCGACATTGTGCTATCTCAAGGATATTAACTGTATAGGTGCTTGCCGTGTATGTATGGTAGAGGCAAAGAACCGCAGAGGATTGCTCGCTGCCTGCGTATATCCTGCTGAGGAGGGTTTGGAGGTATTCACAAATACCCCTGCTGTAATAAAATCAAGAAAGACAACAATAGAACTTCTTCTTTCAACACACCAAAAGAAGTGTCTTTCATGTGTAAGGAATAATAATTGTGAGCTGCAGAAGCTTGCTCTTGAATATGGTGTCGATGAGGATCGTTTCACTCCTGAAGAAATGAACCACGAGATTGATGAGCAGTCGCCATATATTATTCGTAACAACAATAAATGCGTTCAGTGTATGCGCTGCGTATCTGCTTGTAAAAATGTTCAGACAGTATCTGTTATCGGAGCAATTAAGAGAGGATATCAGGTTCATGTAGGCAGTCCGTTTGATAAGAGCCTTAACGATTCTCCGTGTGTAGGCTGCGGTCAGTGTATTGTAAGCTGTCCTGTAGGTGCTCTTACAGAAAAGAGCGATGAGGATAGAGTATGGGATGCAATTCAGGATCCCGATAAGGAAGTTATTTTCTTCACAGCTCCCTCAATCAAGGCTACACTTGGCGAAAGTTTCGATATGCCTATCGGAACAAATGTTGAAGGTAAGATGGCTGCCGCTGTACGCAGACTTGGTGAAGGCGTTAAGATATTCAATATGGATTTCACTGCCGACCTTACAATTCTTGAGGAAGCAAATGAGCTTATCGACAGAATAAAGAACGGCGGAACACTTCCGATGTTCACATCATGCTGCCCCGGTTGGGTAAAATTTGTTGAGCATTATTACCCCGACTTCATTCCGAATCTTTCGACCTGCAAATCACCGCAGGCAATGTTCGGTGCAGTGCTTAAGGGATATTATGCTCAGAAGAACGGAATTGATCCGAATAAACTGTTCGTTGTCAGCGTAATACCTTGTACTGCAAAGAAATTTGAATGTACACGTCCTCAGCTCCGTTCCGGTGACGGTGATTATGATGATGTTGATGTTGCTCTTACAACAAGAGAACTTGCGAGAATGATCAAGCGCGCAGGTATACAGCTTCCGGATCTCGAAGACGAAGATTATGATGCACCGTTCAATAAGGCAACAGGCGGCGGAGCAATCTTCGGAACAACAGGCGGTGTTCTTGAGGCTGCACTCAGAACTGCTGCAAGAACTCTTGACGGCGACTTCAAGAAAGTAGACTTCGAGGAAGTAAGAGGACCGGAGGAAGTACGTACAGTTACTTATGAGGTAGCAGGAATAAAGATTAATGTTGCAGTAACATCAGGACTTGGTAATGCACGTAAGCTTCTTGAAAAAATCAAGAGCGGTGAAGCCGATTATCAGATGGTAGAGATCATGGCTTGTCCGGGCGGATGTATCAACGGCGGCGGTCAGCCGCTTCAGAGCGACAGTGTTCGTAACTATGTTGATTATAAAGCACTCCGTTCAAAGGCACTTTATGATTACGATAAGAACTGTGAATACAGATGCAGTGACGAAAGCCCTGTTATCAAAATGGTATATGATGAGTTCTTTGAGGCTCCCGGCAAGGAGAAGGCTCATAAGTATCTCCATACGTCATATGTAGCAAGAGGAAATAAAATGCAGTAATTATCTGCAAGGATTAAATTGGGAATCGGAAATTTCTGATGGGATTTCCGGTTCCTTTTTTACTGCTGTTATGCAAAATTTTGTCAAAATAAACATATTGTCATAAAACGAATTTATATTTACTTTAAAGAAGTATAATTTGTATTGATTTATGGTACAATAAAAAGGTATTGGTATGTAAACCCGATAAAAAGGAAATTATATTAAAGGAAGAAGTTTTATGAATTTTAGTGAGCAATATAAGGTCATTGAGAATAGATTTATGGAAAATGATACCGCTGCAATAAGCAAGAATTATACAGCCCAGTTCCATATAACAGGAAAGGACGGCGGCGACATATTTTTTTCTTATATGAACGGAAAAAAATTTATTGAGCCTGTAAAGCATAACAGAGCGGATATTGATATTACAATGTCATGCGACACATTCGATGAGTTTATGTCAGGAAGGCTTGACGGCTTCAGAGCCTTTACCACCGGTAAAATCAAGGCAAGCGGTAATGTCATGCTTGCTCTTGCACTCTATAATTCCTTCAGATAATCCCATAAACAGACAAAAGTTAATATATGTCTAATGACAACAAAATATTCCTATTTTATAATAATAGGTAGTGATGTTTATTACTTCGGGAGATGGTGAAATGGCAGTTTTTACAATGGACAAATACTATAGCGGTACGTGCTGTGATGCATATAAATATTTCGGAGCACATCCCGTTTCCGATGATGACAGCGGCATACTATTCAGGGTGTACGCGCCTGCCGCTCAGGGTGTTGATGTCATTGGTGAATTTAACGGATGGAATGGCGGATATCACCCTATGAACCGCATTGACGGCGGGGTTTATGAGCTTTGTGTTCCCGAAGCAAAGGTAGGTCAGCTGTATAAATTCAGAGTATACCAACAGGGCGGAACAGTTGTTGATAAATCCGACCCGTATGCTTTCTGCAGTGAGCTGAGACCTGATACTGCCTCTATTATAACGAGAATATCACCGGAAAGGGTTTTTCACGATGCGGAGTGGATGACAAAGCGTTCCAAATGCTATGATAAACCCCTGAATATCTATGAAATGCATATGGGATCCTGGAAAAAGCCGCAGGGCAAGAGTCCTGCTGACGGAAAGGCTCAGTGGTTTTCATATGATGAGGTTGCTGACGACCTCATAAGATATGTCAAGGAAAATAATTTTACGCATATTGAGGTTATGCCCCTTGCTGAGTTTCCTTTTGACGGTTCATGGGGATATCAGGCTTCACAGTATTACAGTGCGACATCAAGATATGGTACACCGGAGCAGCTTATGAGATTTGTAGATAAGTGCCATGCTGCCGGGATAGGTGTAATAATAGATTTTGCGTTTGTTCATTTTGTAAAGGATAATTACTCGCTTGCGAAATTTGACGGAACTTATCTTTATGAGTATCCGCCGTCAGATGTAAATCAGAGTGAGTGGGGTACTTACAATTTTAATGTATCAAGAGGAGAGGTTCAGAGTTTCCTGATTTCCTGTGCTGCATTCTGGCTTGATGCTTATCATTTTGACGGAATCCGTATGGATGCAATAAATAACGGTATTTATTGGATGGGCAACAAGGACAGGGGAGTAAATGACCGCTCGGTAGAATTTTTCAAAAAGATGAATTCGATACTCGACAGTAAATTCCATAATATAATGCTTATTGCTGAAGATTCTTCTGATTTCCCCGGTGTAACAAAACCGGTAGATAAGGGCGGTCTCGGATTTGACTATAAGTGGGATATGGGTTGGATGAATGATACCCTTGAGTATCTGAAGATAGACCCGCTATTCAGAAAAGGAAGCCATAATAAGATAAATTGGTCAATGGCATATTTCTACTACGAAAGATTTATATTGCCGCTTTCGCATGACGAGGTTGTACACGGAAAAGCAACGGTTGTCCAAAAGATGTGGGGCGGTGATTATGCAAATAAATTTGCACAGGTCAGGACGCTTTATGCCTATATGTTTACCCACCCGGGAAAGAAGCTTAATTTCATGGGAAATGAGCTCGGAATGTTCAGAGAATGGGACGAAACGAAGGAACTTGATTGGTTCCTTATAAATGATTATGAAATGCATCGTTGCTTCCACCGGTTTTTCAGAGAGCTTGGTGCCTTGACAACGCAGAATCCGGCTTTTTATGAAAAGGATTACGAAGAGGACGGATTCCTTTGGATAGATGCGGATGACAGTGATAACAATGTTTATTCGTATTATCGTATGACGGACGGACAGAAGTATGTTATAGTATGCAATATGGCTCCCGTATGCCGTGAAAGTTATCGTATAGGGCTTAAGGATGCCTGTACCTTGACTGAGGTACTCAATACTGACTTTGAAATTTACGGAGGCAAGGGAATTACAAACGCATATCCCGTGAAGTCTGAGCCCGTTCCTTATAAACAGTGGCTCAACTCGGCACAGGTGCGTCTTGCTCCGTTCGGTACTTGTATCTTTGAGGTTAAGGATGAACCGAAACCGAAAAAGAAAAAATCAAAAAAGCTTATAACTCCTTAATCGTATGATACTCCTTAATGCAAATTGACAGCACGGAATTAACTGTGCTGTCAATTTGTTTATTTTAACATGGCTTATAAAATATTATTTACGGTAGGATATTCAAGGTCATAAAAATGCTTTATCAGTATCTTGCTCTTTCTGCACTCTGTTGTGAATGCCTTAAGCTCCCCGAATTCTATATAAGTGTATGCTGTATTCAGTGATTCCTCTATCTGATCGAGCTTTCCGTGGGAGATGAATATAAGCATGGTTTCCATTTTGTTCTCCCATTCACTTACTGCGGACTTTATCTGTTTTTTTGCATTTTCGACATCACCGGCTGCCGCATAGCTCTCAGCCGATTCTACCATATCCGATACCGACCTTGATGTTGTGGTATTTACAATAAATCCGAATACTATTGTTATTACGGTAATTATAAAAATAACTACGGCACTGTATATTCTATGCACACCTATTTCCTTCCTTTTTTATAATATTATATTTTTTCGTCTTATCTGCTGTCATAATAAAAATATCGCTTACCTTCAGTTTTTCAAGCTTGAGGATTTTATTCAGCCATTCCTCGCTCAGACCGCAAAATTCAAGCGATGACTGTGCAATCTCTCCGTCACTTATAACAACTGCCTGCATACCGTTGTCCTTTGATTGTACACCAAGCTGTCCTGCCGTTACGGTATCGCTTGCGGATTTTTTTAAAACACTCATCTTACCGTTTGTTTCAATTATGGCAAAAGCAACATCCTTTATGTCAAATACATCCTTTTGTCTTAATTCCTCGAAAAGTTCCTCGATACTCAGCCGCAATTCCGTCATTGCCTTCTGGTCTACTTTTCCGTCATTTATAATAACTACAGGCTTACCGCATATTGCCCTCCTTATTCCTGTGTTTTTAAGCATAAGCACAGATATAAGTATTTCACATACAACAAGTATTAATATCGGAATTATACCGCTTAGCATTGACTGATCAGTGTCCTGCATAGGTATAGAAGCAATGTCCGACATCAGAAGTGTTACAACAAGCTCGCTTGTCTGAAGCTCACTTATCTGTCGTTTTCCCATTATTCTGACGGTTATAATTATTATTACATATAAAAGTACCGTTCTTATAGCGGATATTATCATTTTGAATTTTCCTTTCATCCGTTCTTGAATTTATTTTGTACAATTTAAGACGATATATTCAGATGAAATGTATAAATCAGACGTTCCCGTGGAAAATTAAAATCAAAACGGGGTGATGAAATTTTGTATGAATTTATAAGAACAATAAGGGATATATATAAACCGAAATCCGAATCGGAAAAACAAAATGAGGATAAAAAAACTTTTTTTTACCCTCAGCTGCAAACTAATCTTGATTTTATCAGGGATAGCTTTAATAACAGTGCCGATCTCACTATTCACGAAATGAAGCTGAAAGGCATAGACGGAGCTGTAATATCCATAGATAATCTCACAGACAAGGAGGTTCTTGGAGAGAGCGTAATAAAACCGTTGTTTTCTTATGATTTTTCGGGAAATGCAAAGCAAGACCTTGATGATATCAAAAATAAAATTCTGTGTACAGATGATGTAAAGAATATAACAACCTTTGAAGAGCTTTTCAAGCTGATAATGTCGGGCTTTGCGGTTATTGCACTTGACGGATGCAATATAATGCTTTCAATAGGGATACAAGGTTTTAAGTCAAGGGGGATATCCGAACCCGAATCTGATGTTGTCCAGAGAGGTTCAAAGGAAGGGTTTGTTGAGCCGATTAGGACAAATATGGCGCTTCTCCGCAGAAGAATGAAGAATCCGAAGCTGTATTTTGAGGTAATGACACTCGGCAATTTATCCAAAACCGAAATATGTCTTTGCTATCTCAAGGATATTGCATCTCCCGACATAGTAGTTGAGCTTAAAAAAAGACTTAGGAAAATCAATATAGATACGGTTCTTGCGGCAGGATATATTGTACCGTACCTTGAAGATAAAAAAGGTGTATCGCTTTTCAGTACAGTCGGAATAACCGAACGTTCCGATACGGTATGCGGAAAGCTTGCAGAGGGCAGGATTGCAATATTGATAGACGGAGTACCCTCCGCACTTATCGTGCCGTATTTATTTGTTGAAAATTTTCAGACGCTTGACGATTATTCAAATAAACCGTATTTTGCCACATTTACAAGACGTCTTAAATATGCGGCATTTTTTATTGCCATGATGCTGCCCGGAATTTTTGTGGCTCTGGGGACATTCAATCCGGAGATGTTTCCGACTCTTATGCTTAATAAAATAGCCGGCTCAATCGGAGCAACTCCGCTGTCGCTGATGTCGGAAACCATACTTTTGCAATTTGTATATGAAATAATGAGAGAATCCGGTCTGAGGATGCCACAACCGTTGGGTTATGCTGTAAGTATAGTAGGTGGTCTTGTAATAGGAGATACCGCGATAAATGCGGGACTTATAGGTGCTCCTACCCTAATGGTCGTTGCTGTTGCCATAATATGCTCCTATATCATTCCGAATCTGTACGCACCTGTTGCAATATTAAGGCTTGCATTCACAGTGGCAGGAGGTATATGGGGAATATGGGGAATAGCCGCCCTTTTCTGCTTTGTGTTTATAAATATATGCAGTAAATCAACATTCGGAATACCCTATACCGCTCCGCTTTCACCGTTAGGAAAGGGCGCATTAAGAGATGTATTTATAAGAGCGGATTGGAAAACACTTTCCGATAAATCGGCAAAGGTGCAGAATATGCCCGGTTCCCATGTCGGCGGAGGTGTCTGATATGAACAATGAGAGAATAATAACATCGGGACAGCTTTTTATATTGCTGTTTATATGCAAAATCTCAAATATATTTCTTTTCCCCGAGGTCTTTTCGGGGGGAGGATCCGTATGGGAACTGTTTTTCCCTTTTATTATTTTTACTGTATTTTCATTTCTCTTGCTGATACCGATAATTAAATATCGTGATTATACGATAAATAATAAAAATATCCGGAATGATAAGCTTATGAAATACGGCGGTTTGCTGTATATATTATATTTTATATATTTATCGGTATATCATCTGTTCTGTCTTAACGGCTTAATTGGAGAACTCTCGGGAACGGGTATAGAAAAATACAGTATTATATTTTTCATACTTGCGGTTTCCGTATATGCATCATATAAAGGACTTGAAGCCTCGGCAAGATTTTCGGCTGTAGCATTCGGAGGTGTTGTAATATCCGCTTTGCTTATGATATTCCTGCTTGCACCGTCCTTTGATACGGAAAATCTCATGCCGATAAGCAATATCGGAACAAAATCCCTGTACGGAAATATGCTTATAATGCTGTCACAGACGGAGGAAACAGCAATATTGTTTGTATTATGCCGTACTGCAAAAGGTAAGTTTACGAAAACCTCAGTTATATGGAATATGTTTACTTATATATTCCTCGGTGCAATGCTTATCCTGATTTGCGGAACACTCGGTGTATATCTTACGGATATGCCGTTCCCGTTTTATCACAGCATAGACGGTTCGGGCGATTTGCAGAGATTCAATCCTTTCTTTATAGGAACAGCGGCGGCATCGTTCTGCTGTTTGCTTTCCTCGGAGCTTTATATAATTTTTCGCCTTATAGGAAATTTTTCTGCTGAAAAAAAGGTGATAAATTCCGTATATATACCGATACTTGCAATAATTTACGGAGTACTGATATTTCTTTGCAATAACGGATATATAGGAGATATGATATTTGACAGAAGAATAACTGCCGCACTCGCTGTTATATTTTCGTTTATAATACCACTCGGTGCTGCGGTGGTGTATAAGATAAAATCGCCCAAGGCACTAAAAATAGCTTTGAGGACTGCATCCGTCATTTTATGTATATCCCTTGTCATACCGACAATAAGCGGCTGCTCGGCGGCACAGCTTAATCAGAGGCTGATTGTGCAGGGAATAGGTATAGATAAAAACGGCAGTGATTATACAATGACCTATATTGTTCTTGACACGGAAGCGAAGGAAGAAAATTCCATAAAGCTTCTTTATTCCGAAGGGGAAAACGTACAGAAGGCAATTGAAAACCTTGAAAATCAAAAGGGACGCTCAATACTTCTGAGCCAATGCCTTTTTATTATGGTAAATCCTGCTGCCGCTGATAATCTTGAAAGCAGCCTGTCATATTTCAGACACAATAATGATATTATGAAAACGACAAATATAATAGCGGCGGATAATTCAAAGGAAACAATAGATAATGCGATAACAAAGCTGGGATATACCTCTGAAAATATCAATTTGTTATATGACAGCAATGCGGTTAATCAATCCTCAATCCATTTTTCATTATTTGACTATGTTTCGTGCCTGAATAATAAATACAATGATATGCTCATACCCTATATTGAAACAAATAATACACTTAAGCTCATAAAGACAAGCGGAAGCTATCTTGTGCGGAGTGATATGAAAAATTCAGCAAAGCTAAATATGGATGCAACGAGCGGTATTCTTATAATGAGTGAAAAGGCGGACGAATTGAGGGGAGATATATCTTATGACAGCATAAGCTATGGTATTTCCTCCTGTAAAACGCAAACCGGGGCAGTATTGGAAAATGGCAGGCTTACAGTCAACTTTGATACCGATATCATACTTGATTCAGAATATGAAGATAAGGAATACAGGGAAATATATAAAGATATTACGCACAAGCTCAATTCTGCAATTCAGTTAAGCCTGCACAGGTGCGGCGGTGATGTGATATCTCTTTATAAGTATATAAGAACGGTATATCCTGATAAAAATATTAATCTTGATGATTGGCACGAACTTTTACAAACAAGTGAATGTTCGTTTAATATCAATATAAAAGGTCTTGACAAAAGCAGATAATAAAACGGAGCATAGAAAATTACAAACTATGCTCCGTTTTTTACTTGTTTATATAGACTAAAAATTCAAATATACTTGAAAAAAGTAAAAAATATAGGTAAAATGTATAATGAAATAGAGTTATTTATTTGTTAAACTGCTTTATGTATGAAGTGACAAAAAATAACAATAAATTAAGGAGGAATTTTAATGTCAAAAAAGGTTTTGTGTATCGGCTTGTCTTTGGCTCTAATATGCACAACGGCTGCATTGGCTGTACCTGCGGCGGCAGAAGACAACGGTATGGAGAAAACAACTGATAATAATACTGTGACTATCTATACTACAAACGATATTCACGGTATTGTAGGAGGGAGTGATACCACAATAGGTCTGCCTCAGACAACGGCTATTGCGGCGTCAACAGATAATGCTCTCTTGGTAGATGCGGGAGATGCAATACAGGGGGCTTCATTTGCAACAATTTCACAGGGTCTGGATGTTATACGTTTGATGAACTCTGCCGGTTATGATGTTATGGCGGCAGGAAATCATGAATTTGACTATGGCTATGATATGTTGATGTCAAATGTTGAAGCGGCAGACTTTCCTATTTTAGGTGCAAACGTACTGTATAACGATTCACCAATGCTTGAACAGAATACAGTAATCACAGTAGGGGAGCATAAAATAGGATTCATCGGAATTACAACAACAGATACAGCAACGTCAACAAATCCCGCGAAACTTTCCGGAGTTACATTTGCCGATGAGATTCAAACCGCTAAAGAACAGATAGCAAATCTTAGCGACAGCACAGACGCTATTGTACTTGTTTGCCATTTGGGTAATAATTCTTCAGCGGTTGATTGTACAAGTGAAGACCTTTTAAGGGGACTTAGTGCAGAAGAGCTTTCAAAGGTAACAGCGGTCGTAGACGGACACAGTCATACTGTTGAAAACGGTGTATTTGAGGGAACAGATATACCTGTTATCCAGACAGGAACAGGATTTACAGCTTTGGGAGCTATTGAAATTACATTTGATAATAACAATGTTACCGCAAACGGAAAAGTAATGAACTATGACGAAGCGATGAATTTTGCATTGACTGACAACGGTCAGGAAGTAAAGGATTCGGTGCAAAACTATCTTGATTCACTTGTGGAAGAACAAAATACAATATTAGTTCAGGAACTTTGTGTAAACGAAACACCGCTTTGGGGAGGATATATATATTATGATTATGCCGAACCGAGAATCGTTGAAACAAACTATGGTGATTTTGTAACAGATGCATTTCTTGAAAATGCAAATATATTTGCTGACCGTTTGAATATGGATATTCCTGTTATTGCTGTTGAAAATGGCGGAGGTATATCTTCCGCCCTGCCTGTAGGAACAGTTACAAAGGGCGATGTACTTAATGCGTTCAATCATGGTAATATGGTTGAGGTATTGAAAATTACACCTGCACAGTTATATTCAGCAATTGAGGCAGGTCTTGTTACAACAGGTCAGGATGATACAGGTCTTTTATTAAGAGAACGTGTAAGCGGAAGTTTTTTACAGGTTGCCGGATTTACTTACAAATATGATCCTGCCGGAGAGAGCGGATCTAAGGTAACATCTGTAATGCTTGACGATGGAACACAGCTTGCTCGTGATGATACAACAACGAATATTCTTGTTGCAACCAATAACTATGTTGCCGCATCTGCCTTCAGTGGTGCTGAAAAGTTAGGTGAACTTGGCGGAGAAGATTTGATTGTAGAAAATTATATACTTGAGTCAACACAAAATGGCACAGTACCTCTTCATATATTAACCACTACAAACAGAATAGTAATAGAGAATGATAAATCCCCCGCAGAATATGAAGTCGTTCTTCCTATAACGAATGCCGATAATGGAGAAGCTATATCAGAAAATAAGGTAGTAAGTCTGAAAGTTGACGATGGCGAATATATTGAATATGTAACTGATGCAGAGGGAAAAGTAAAACTAACCCTCGAAAAAGGTCCTCATACCATATATATGGATATGGCTAAAGATCCTCGTCCGGTTTATGTCAACAATTACTCCGGTTCGGGTACTGTAACTACAGCAGACGGATATTACCACCTTGGATTTACTGCTGATCCGGCTGATTTAAAAACATTTGGGGAACCGGAGGAGTCAAGTGAGCCGGAGGAGTCAAGCGAACCTGAGGAATCAAGCGAGCCTGAGGAATCAAGCGAACCTGAGGAATCAAGTGAGCCGGAGGAATCAAGCGAACCTGAGGAATCAAGTGAGCCTGAGGAGTCAAGCGAGGGCGGAAAACAGGATATAACAACTGATAACAGTTATGATGAACCGTCTACAGGTACACCGGATAATACTGAGCCTTCAACGACACCGCAGGACAGCACTTCCGGTGATGTCCCCGGAACAGGTGAAAACACAAATGCCATGCTTTTAGTTGTTATAGCAACTTCCGGAGTGATTATATCATTAACATCAAGACGTAAAAAGAATTACAAATAATTATAAAAAGATATCGGGAGAGTTACTTCAAGATGAAATACTCTCCCGATATTTTTTTGTTAAATTGTAACTGATTTGAAATTGTCGAATAATTATTACGTTATATTTATTTTTCTTTTTGTACAAGTTCGTTTTCAAATACGATACTGCTGAAAAATACTAAAACTGTCAGAAACGGAAATCACGCTTTCCGCCGTCCTTTATTTGTTTGAGATAGTCTATCGCACGCTGTCTGCGTTTTTCATCGGGTACCTTTTGTATCTCTCTTGCGATAAGCTCCTCACCGATTTTCTTTGTTTCGGGAGTCGCATAATCTTCAAGATATTCCTGTAATGTCATGAGAGCATTAGGATGACAGCAATTCTGAATCTGTCCTACCTTGCAAAGAGCCATGAAACGATCACCCGTCCTGCCCTCACGATAACAGGCAGTACAGAAAGAAGGTATAAAGCCTTTGCCCATGAGCCACCTCACAACCTCGTCAAGTGTACGCTGATCCGATACGTCAAACTGCTCTGTATCATGTGGTCTTTCTTCCTCCGTATATCCGCCCACGGATGTCCTCGATGCACCTGAAATCTGCGACACTCCGAGATCAAGCACCCTGTCTCGGCAGGCTTCACTTTCTCTTGTGGAGATAATCATACCCGTGTACGGTACGGCAATCCTGATACAGGCAATAATCTTTGCAAAAATATCATCGTCAATTCCGTTGTCGAAAACAGACGGGTCAATGTCGGAAGCTCTTTTGATTCTCGGAATACTGATTGTATGAGGTCCTACACCATGCACAGCCTCCAGATGCTCCGCGTGCATGAGTATTCCGGCAAATTCGTATTTGTACATCTCAAGACCGAAAAGTACTCCCAAACCTACATCATCTATGCCGCCTTCCATCGCTCTGTCCATAGCTTCGGTATGATACGCATAGTTATGCTTTGGTCCTGCCGGGTGAAGCTTCTCATAGCTTTCCTTATGGTAGGTTTCCTGAAACAGAATATATGTGCCGATACCTGCTTCCTTAAGCTTTCTGTAATTCTCAACGGTAGTAGCGGCAATGTTTACATTGACACGGCGGATAGCTCCGTTTTTATGCTTAATGGAATAAATGGTATTGATACATTCAAGTACATATTCAATCGGGTTATTAACAGGATCTTCGCCGCATTCAATTGCAAGACGTTTATGTCCCATATCCTGTAAAGCTATAACTTCTTTGCGTACCTCGTCCTGAGTAAGCTTTTTCCTCGGTATCTGTTTATTCTGATAATGATAGGGACAGTATACGCATTTGTTTACACAGTAATTTGAAAGATAAAGCGGGGCAAACATTACTATTCTGTTGCCGTAGAAAGCTTCCTTTATCTCCTTTGCAAGAGAATACATCTTTTCGTTAAGCTCGGGAATATCACAGGCAAGAAGAACACTTGCGTCACGGTGGGAAAGACCGGAACATTCAACGCCCCGTCCCGTTTTTCTCGGTTTTGCCTTATCGAGAATTTCCTCAATAAGCTCACGGTTGTGTTTGTTTTGCTCCGCATATTCGAGAGTTTCAAGAATTTCGTTGTGGTCGATAAATTCCTCGGCCTTGAGTGATTTAGGATTATACATTTACAAAATCTCCTTTATATAATTTTCTGTTTTATAATCGGTATAAGGTCTTAATACGAATTTATAAGACGGTATGATAATATCATTCTCTGAAAATATATTTTGAATAAGCGGTTTTTGTGCTTACACCGTCCAGCTTTCCGAGATTGCCGGAAAGGGCGGAAATAACATCCTGCGGCGAATCAATAACAATGCAGATAATCGACAACCCTCTTTGTTTATAGGGTATACCCATACGTCCAACGATATAATCGCTGTAGCTGCTTATAAGCTTGTTCACTTCGTCAACGGAGTTTGAATTTTCAAGAATGATGCTGATAACAGCAACACGGTTTTCCATTATATCATCCCCTTCAAATAAAAAAACTGTGCCGAAAGGCACAGTTACACAACAATGTATAAGAGCCTTTCACCTCAATAAAATTTCGGTGTCAGTTTCCCGTATGACCATTATACAATAAATCTAAAAATTAATCAATATTTTTTTAAAAATTTATATATTTTTCTCCAATGGAATATTTGTTATAAGTCGGCAATTTTTTGCAGGAGAAAATGTGTCTGCTGACATATCATAAAATACAGTTGAAAAGGCAATAATAGAATGTTATAATAATTTCGTAGTTACATATATGTTTTACGGTCAAAATATAATTTTAAAACGGTGATTCTATGTTTTATTCTTTTGCATCACAGGAGGAACGGAAAAGAGTGGGGGGTACTTGTTTTATCGAAATACAGTACTGTAAAATGCCGGCGGATACAAGTATGAAACAAATTGTTTCGGTTTCAATAGATCATTGGCATGATGATTCTTTGTATATAAGCGGGGACGATGAGAACGAATTTTATGATGAGTACAGCAGCATTTTTGATTGCGGGATTTATAACAACCTAAAGACCGGTGCAGTTGATTGCTGCGGAATTAATTACTATAAGCCCGAATTAATTCCGTCACTTATTGAAAGGATTTGTAAAAAAGAGCCTGTGGATTATAAAAAACTTGTCGATTGGTTGGATAAGGCAAAACAATATAACGGTTTTTATATTTTGGGGCTGTAATTTTTTGCTGTGGAAATATTATAATATATAAATTTGCAAACCTGTGTAGTAAGCGGGTTTGCAAATTTATTATTATGAGGTTTTATTCATGATCTTAATTGTGTTAAATTTTGTTCAATACTTAAAAATAATTTTCTCACTTAAAAATTCGATTATATATTGACATCGTGTCAGAATGGAGCTATAATGACACAGTATCGGAATTAACTGATGCGAGAAAGGAAGAAATAATCGCCGCCCGGCAGGCAGCCGTCTTGGAAATTTGATTGATTTGAAGAAAGCGTACAGTGGCTCCATGCAGGCTGTTAAAAGTCTTTTGCAAAAGTTATGTCCCGATATGAGCAGGGAGGAGATAAACAGTTTTATCTATGCTTTTTCCCTTTTATATTTGGTATCTACCCTTGTGCGGTAGTGACGGATAAACCGAAAAAGGCAATTGAATCGGCGGGTGCTCATTTTATTGAGCATACAAATTATGAGCTAATTTACAAGTGTGCGAAAAAGCTGCTTGAAAAATAACAGAAAAGGAGAAAAATCATGTTAGGAAATTTTGCTTATTGCAACCCCACGAAATTATATTTCGGTGACGAGTCACTGAAATACCTTGAAACCGAGATTGCAAAGTACGGAGAAAATGTCGTACTGATTTACGGCGGCGGTTCTGTTAAGAAAAACGGAATTTATGATGAGGTGACTGAAATTCTAAAGAAAGCCGCAAAGAATGTAGCGGAAATTTCTGGCGTTATGCCTAACCCGACACTTGAAAAATTGTATGAGGGCATTGAGATTGCGAGAGGCCACAATGCGGATCTGCTGCTTGCCGTGGGCGGCGGTTCCGTATGTGATTATGCGAAGGCTGTTTCGGTGTCTGTCAACTGTGATGAAGATCCGTGGGAAAAATACTATCAGCGTTTTGAAGAGCCGACCTGTGATATCGTTCCTGTCGGCTGTGTTCTGACAATGGTTGGAACAGGCTCGGAAATGAATGCGGGAGCGGTTATCACCAACCGTGAAACAAAAATGAAAATCGGTCATGTGTTCGCAGACGAGAATATTATGCCGAGGTTCTCAATTCTTAACCCGAAATACACCCTTACACTGCCGCACTATCAGATGGTTGCCGGTATATATGATATTTTTAACCACATATGCGAGCAATATTTTTCCGGTGATGACGATAACACCAGCGACTACATCAGCGAAGGTCTTATGCGTTCCGTCATTCATTCAAGCCGTATTGCCAATAAAGATATGCAGAATTATGAAGCTCGCTCCAACATCATGTGGACTGCAACGTGGGCATTGAATACGCTTGTTTCCCGTGGAAAGTCAACCGACTGGATGGTGCATATGCTGGGTCAGGCGGTAGGGGCGTATACAGATGCAACCCACGGTATGACTCTGTCGGCGGTTTCTCTGCCCTATTACCGTTATATCATGCCATACGGACTAAGAAAATTTGTGCGTTTTGCCGTAAATGTCTGGGGTGTATCCGAAGAAGGCAAAACCGATGAACAGGTTGCCGAAGAAGGTCTTTCCGCAATGGAAAGCTGGATGAACGAGCTTGGTCTTGTGATGAAAATATCAGAGCTTGGCGTTACCGATGAAATGATCGAGGGAATTGCAGATGCAACCCTTACCATGCAGGGCGGATATAAAGTTCTTAACCATGATGAGATCATAGGTATTTTGAGAAAAAGTATGTAAAATCATGCGGAATACATTGACGATACAGGCAGTTATTGATTAAATGTGTCGGAATATTACAAAAAATGCGTAGGTCATTTTTCAGACTTACGCATTTTTAAATTAACGAAATTATCAGGTATTTGTATACGGACGTTTTTTTACCGGTATATCAATTTAATGTAATTGTCACATTTCCGTTTCCGAGAAGGGAGGACAGTTCATTTTCGGTAATGCCGGTAATATGACCAAGTCTTGTGTATGCCCATGAATTGGAGCCGTAAAATACAACAAGCTGATTACCTGAATATAAAACGATATCTCCTGCCTGTGTCGTTGTCTGTACATCATTCCTCGGTATATTTGTTCCGATAGAGCCTACCTGCTCAAAACCTCCGTACATGGACATCCGGATTATCAATGGTTTTTCCGTACAAAGTTCTTTCAAAGCCTGTACGGATTTATTATTTTCCCATTTCACGGAAACGGTTGTATCGTTAATTTTCATCTGCATAGCAGTATCCTCCTTGTTGGTTGAGTTATTTTGTGTGATATTGCTTTCATCTGTTTTTGATTCGATTCCACTTGACACTTCCTGCTTTGATTCTGTTTCGGAAACCGATTGAACGGATTCGTTTTCAGAGTGAGAACCTTCGGTGCCTGTACTGCTCTGTGTTATGATATCGTCTTGTCTTTCCGTGTTATTTGTACTATTATCGCTGCTATTGTTTCCACAGGCACATAATGTCGGTATAAGCATACATAATATTAAAATTAGAAGTTTGTTTTTCACCGATTCCACCTCCGGATTTAATGAAGAAATTAATATATGTTTACAATACAATTATAGCTCAGGATTTCAAAAACAGCAAATAGTTATTATGAATAACCTGATATTCCAAACCGTTATAATTGCTCCTGATTCTATAAAATATTTTGCTCCGTTTTTTAAATATTGAGGGGGATAGTTTAAAACTCTTTGTTTTTTAAAATATGGCAGCTTATTCTATACATAACATAGGACCATAATAATGCAAAGACGAACAGACCGCACAGCAAAACAAATATGTTTTCTTCGACAAAATTTATAAGCTCCGTATCCCGATTTATAGACAATGCTAAAGTTATGCCGCCCCATATTATAGCTGCCGGAACAATGATCACTACCGCTATGAGGATACGAGCCTTTTCTGCACCGAATTTAATAACAACAGGTATCAATGTACTTCCGAAAATAAGAGAAATTCCGAGGGCAGCAAGGGCTAAAAGGAAAGTTACACCTATATTTTCCGCATAGGAATCAAACCTTTTCATTATAGCTCCGCCTACAATATCAGTTACAATTCCCGATATACAGCCTATAATACAGAAAAAAGCAAGTACAATAAATTTTGATCTGACCAATTCATTTCTTGAAACAGGCATTGTCAGCGCATACCCCGTCCATTTTGAGGTATCGTCAAAGGTAAAGGTACTAATTGTCATTATACTGAGCATTATCGCATAAATAATGGGAAATCCTACGCCGTCCGAGGAGGGAATAATGCCAATGGCAATGATAATCATAGCAAAAAGCATATATCTGACATTGCCGGCGAGATTATATAAATCCTTGAGAATAAGTCCTTTCATTTCGCCTGCTCTCCTTTCACATACAGTACAAGAATATCATCAATGGTTGCATTATCCACAACGGCATTTTTATATTTTCTCCTTGCCTTATCCTTGTCGGCAACAAGAACATCCCATTGATAGGCTTCCTTACGGTATGCAAGTATTTCTTTTTTGTCGAGTTTATTGAAGAAATCCGTGCCGCAGCGGATAATACCGTAATTATAACGCAGCTCGTCCTTTGTTTTGCTGAATGCTACCTTGCCATGATGAATAAAGGTAATATAGTCAGCAACCTTTTCTAAATCGGTTGTTATATGCGAGGACATAAGTACGGAATGATTTTCGTCCTGAACAAAATCAAGAAAAATATCAAGAATATCGTCACGCATAACAGGGTCAAGACCGCTTGTAGCCTCGTCAAGTATCAGCAGCTTCGGATTGTGTGAAAGGGCAACGGCAATAGACAGCTTCATTTTCATTCCCCTTGACAGTTCTTTTATTTTCTTATCGATCGGAAGATTAAACCGTTTTAGATATTCCTTATATATCTTATCATTCCACTGCCTGTATGAAGCACCTGCAATTTTTCCCACCCTGAGGGGAGTAAGTGTCTGATAGAAATTTATTTCGTCAAATACAACCCCTATATTCTCATACAACTGCTTTGAGGATGATAGCTGCTGTCCCCAAAAGGTGACTGTACCCTCGTCCTTATGAATAAGATCGAGAATTGCCTTGATAGTAGTACTTTTTCCCGCACCGTTTTCTCCTACCAGTCCCATGATCGTACCTTTAGGTATGGTGAATGAAACATGGTCGAGCTTAAAATTAGCGTATTGTTTTGTAAGGTTATCAACCTGTAACATAGCCTCCATAATTATTCCTCCTCATTATAAAACATCGTCAGCAGTTCAATAAGCTTTCCTAATGATATTCCGCTTGTCCGACCGATGTCGGCTGCTTCCTGAAGATGTCCTTCCGCAAGCCTTTGCTGTTCCTCCTGATAAAAGTCTTTATTCAGGGCCGATACAAAGCTGCCCCGGCCTACTGTTGTTTCAATGAAACCGTCCCTTTGAAGATCCTCATATGCCTTTTGTACTGTAATTACACTTACATGAATGTCTTTTGCCAAAGCACGCATAGAGGGAATGGGGTCGCCGGTACGTAATTCACCGCTCATAATCATGGCTTTTATCTGTGAGGTTATCTGTTCATAAATCGGCTTGTTCGTATTACTGCTTATGATAATTTCCACAGTTGCCCTCCTTTGTCTGTTAATGTACTTATTGTACAAGTACATTATAATCAAATAAAACGATTTTGTCAATAGAAATAATAAATTAATTTTAATAATTCCGATTGAAAACTTACTGTTATTTTTCAGAACCTAGTTAAAATCCGCATGATGTCAATTTATAACTTACGGATGAACGGACAATACCTTTTCGTAACACTTGTAATTATAAAAATAATAATGTATAATAGTATTTGTTCGGGGAGCTTGTGTGACAGGCTGAGAGGAAGGTATGACCTTCGACCCTTATACCTGATGCGGATAATGCCGCCGTAGGAATCTGCAATAAATTCTTTCGGAGGCATATCAAGGGTGTCTCCGATTTTTCGTTTATTCAAATTGAGGTGGAAGGATGAAATTTGACAGAAAAGCAATGCTGCTGTATGCGGTAACAGACAGGGCATGGACAGGCAGAATGAGCCTGTATGATCAGGTTGAAGCCGCACTGAAAAACGGTGTCACCTGTGTTCAGCTTCGGGAAAAAGAGCTTGATGACGAAACACTCCTAAAGGAAGCGGATAAAATATGCGGTCTATGCCATAAGTATGGTGTACCGTTTATAATTAATGATAATGTTGAGATTGCCGTGAGGTGCGGTGCAGACGGTGTTCATGTAGGTCAGGACGATATGGATCCGGCAGAGGTACGCAAACGGGTAGGAGATGATATGATTATCGGTGTTTCTGCACATAACGTCGGAGAGGCCGTGAATGCTGTCAGCAGCGGAGCAGATTATCTTGGTGTTGGTGCGGTGTTCGGCAGTTCGACAAAAAAAAATGTATCCGATATGCCCCTTGAAAGGCTTAGAGCAATTTGTGATGCCGTTGATGTTCCGATAGTAGCAATAGGAGGGATATCGGCTGAGAATATAAATCGGCTAAAGGATAGCGGCGTGGATGGTGTTGCTGTTGTTTCGGCGATTTTTGCGGCAGAAAATCCCGGTAAGGCAACCGCTGAGCTGTTAAGGCTCGTAAGGAATATGGTAAATAAAAACTGATTTAACAGGAGATGTGTAATATGGTAAAAGTGAATGGAGAGTTACTGCCCGTTGACGGTAAGACATTGTCGGAATATCTTGAAACGACCTCATTTGATATACGGAGAATTGTCATAGAGCGAAACGAAGAAATTGTTTCAAAGTCAGACTATAATGATGTTATATTGCAGGATGGTGATATTGTAGAGGTGGTGAGCTTTGTCGGGGGAGGATGATTATGCTTTCTTACGATGCCGTCATAAAAATAATCGTTGGTGTAACTGATTTTTTATTCTATGAAAGAGGGATAATAAATGGATGATAAATTGATAATCGGAGGACATGAGTTTAATTCCCGTTTTATTCTCGGTTCGGGAAAATACTCTCTTAATCTCATCGAAGCTGCCGTGCGTGATGCGGGGGCTGAAATTATAACACTTGCGGTACGCCGTGCAAATACGAAGGAAAAGGAGAATATTCTTGATTTTATTCCAAAGGGGATAACGCTTCTGCCTAATACCTCCGGTGCAAGAAATGCCGAAGAAGCAGTGCGCATTGCAAGACTTGCACGTGAGCTTGGCTGCGGTAATTTTGTAAAAGTTGAGATAATGCGTGATACAAAGTATCTTCTGCCCGATAATGCGGAAACGATCAGGGCTACGGAAATCCTTGCTGATGAGGGTTTTGTTGTAATGCCGTATATGTACCCGGATCTTAATGCTGCGAGGGATCTCGTAAATGCCGGTGCGGCAACTATAATGCCTTTGGCGGCACCTATAGGCTCAAATAAAGGTCTGGCTACAAAGGAATTTATACAGATTCTGATTGATGAAATCGACTTACCGATTATAGTTGACGCAGGTATCGGTAAACCCTCTCAGGCTTGTGAAGCGATGGAAATGGGTGCTGCGGCAATCATGGCAAATACCGCTCTTGCCACAGCCGGAGATCTGCCCTTGATGGCGGCGGCCTTCAGACAGGCTGTTGAAGCAGGCAGAAAGGCTTATTTATCAGGTCTTGGACGTGTGCTTGCCCGTGGTTCTTCCGCATCCGATCCGCTGACGGGATTTTTGCGTGACTGAGGGGGAAAGAAAATGGATAATCAGTATTTTGTGGATTCCGGAAATTTGTCTGCGGAAGCTCTTGAGAGAAAGCACCGTTTGGAAAATGATCCGAGCTGCCGGAAGAATCACATGGAATATCTGCCGGGCATGGAGGATATAAAGTCCGACATCTGTGAAAAGGTTATTTCACAGATGAACGAATATTCTCCCGAAAAATATACCGCAAAGGATGTAAGAACCGCACTTGAACATGATACTTGCAGTATTGAAGATTTCAAGGCTTTGCTTTCTCCCGCAGCCGCACCGTTCTTGGAGCAGATGGCGGAAAGGGCAAGGCTTGAAACAGGTAAGCATTTCGGGAATACGGTGTATGTTTTTACGCCGCTTTATATTGCAAACTATTGTGAAAATTACTGCGTTTATTGCGGTTTTAACTGCTATAATCACATAAAACGAATGAAGCTTTCAATGGAGCAAATTGAGCATGAAATGAAAATTATAGCAGACAGCGGTATGGAAGAAATACTTATCCTCACGGGGGAAAGCCGCAGTCAAAGTGATGTAACATATATTGGAGAAGCCTGCAAGCTTGCGAGAAAATATTTCCGCATGGTAGGACTTGAAATATATCCCGTAAATACAGACGAGTATCGCTATCTCCATGAATGTGGTGCGGACTATGTTACGGTATTTCAGGAAACCTATGATGCGGAAAAATATGAAACCTTGCATTTGCTCGGGCATAAGAGGGTATGGCCCTATCGTTTTGACTCACAGGAAAGAGCATTGCGCGGAGGTATGCGGGGCGTAGCTTTTTCCGCACTGCTTGGTCTTTCGGATTTTAGAAAAGATGCACTTGCAAGTGCACTTCATGTTTACTATTTACAGAGAAAATATCCATATGCCGAGATGTCGCTTTCATGTCCGAGACTGCGTCCTATTCTCAATAATGATAGTATAAATCCGCACGATGTAGGAGAAAAGCAGCTCTGTCAGATTATTTGTGCTTACCGTATTTTTCTGCCTTATGTGGGTATAACAGTTTCTTCAAGAGAAAGTGCCGGGTTTCGCAACGGCATAGTAAAAATTGCCGCGACAAAAGTCTCCGCAGGTGTTTCTACAGGTATAGGCGATCATGAAAGCAAATACTCAGGAAAGGAGTCCGGGGACGCAGAGGGTGACGAGCAGTTTGAGATATGTGACAGCCGCAGCCTTGACAGGATGTATAAGGATATTTCGGAAGAAGGTTTACAGCCCGTTCTCAATGATTATCTGTATGTCTGATATTTTATGTATTACAAACAGAAAACTGTGCAGAGGCAATTTTCTTGACCGCATCCGTGGAATTGCTGCGTGTCATCCGAGGGGTATAATTTTAAGGGAAAAGGATTTGACGGAGTCGGAGTATAAATCGCTTGCCGCAGAGGTTCTCTCAATATGTTCAAAGTATAATACTCAATGTATTCTCCATAATTTCTATGAAGCTGCGGCGGAACTCGGTGCGGGTGC